>URQS01000074.1 GCA_900550035.1 uncultured Prevotella sp.
AAGATAAGCGAGTAGACAAGCCACTCAAGGAAAGAGTTCTTGGATCTATGCATAACGAGAAAACTGTGAATTATAGTGTTTTTATTGATACCAGTATCACTATCAGCCCCGCAAACGCAGCGTTTTTCTATCCGCAGTCGTACTGGCAAATCATCCGCATCAGCTCCTCGTTGGCGCGGTTGTCTACAGCTGCGCTCTTCAGTTCGGAGAGATAATCGAGAGAGGCAGAGCACTCGCCCGTGATGTCTACACCGATCACTCGCTCGTGAGCGTAGATGATACGCAGCACCGCCTGCAACTGCAAGAGAGTCATATCGCCGTTGCTCCAGTCGGTAACGGCATCCTGCTTTCTGAGCACATCCTTGTCGATGGAGATATACACCGGCTCGTGAATCAGACTGCCAGCCTTGGAAGGCCACGCACGATGGTGGTCGATCTCCGACTGACTGTAGAACACGACCTTCTCCCTAAGCGCGTCGGGAATCTGCGCTATCAGTTCGTCGGACGCACCGACAACAATGATATTGCGCACGAACGGGTTGTTACGAAGCACGTCCGACACCCATCCGCCGCAAGACACGACACCATCCCACTGCGGCTGCTGCATATCGGGATGGTGGTCGAACACTATCAACGAGAACGGCTCGCAGAGACGCGACACCCAATACTCCGTGAGATAATGGAAATCGCCAGAATCGATGAAGTGCAGTGCCTTGGCAGGGTAAGGTGCCAATCGGCGGCGCAGCTCCGCCCTCGCCTCCTCGTCGCAATAGCAGTCAACGCCGCTGATGTCGTGGCAGTCGACGTGCGTGATGCACGGGCTCGAAGCAAACACCTCGTAGTCATACACACCAGTAAAGTTGAGAAGTATTATCGGTTGTTTTGTAATCATGGTTGCAAAGGTAGGTATTTTTTGAGAAGAAGAGCGAACAGGCTCAAGAATTAAACAACTTTATATATGTCTTAGCCATCGGATTTTTTCAGTTTCCTTTGCCATTTCGCAGAAAATACCTATTTTTGTAACATCTAAACGTTTAAATATGAAAACAACTCAAGAGTACATATCGTTAATCGGTTCGCATGCCGAAGAACTGAAAACAATGTTCGGCATAAGATCGTTGCGCATCTTCGGTTCTGTATCTCGAAATGAGCACAAGGAAGGTAGCGATGTGGACGTGTGTGTAGACATGGAACCCAAAGCCTTCTTGGTTGTTCGACTGAAGCGTTTTCTGGAGAATCTGCTGCAATGCTCTGTAGACGTAGTCAGAATGCACAAGCATATAAATCCGTATTTACTCGAAGAAATAAACAAAGATGGAATTTACGTTATCCAGTAGAACGCGCGGTTTGTTAATACAAATACGAGAGGCTATATTTCAGCTGAAAGACTGGAATAAAGGCATCCATTGTTCTGACGATTATTATTGTTCACCTGACGGCATGAAGAATCTTGCTGCCAGTTGTATGCTGATTGAGGCTATCGGAGAGGGCATAAAACAGGTTGACAAAGCTACAGAGGGCAAATTGCTGATTGAACGCCCTGAAATTCCGTGGAAAGATGTTATTGGCATCCGCAACCATATCGCTCACGGCTATTTCGATATTGACGGTGAAATGGTGCTTGATGTCGTGAAAAACGATTTGGACTCTTTGCTTGAAGCTGTAGAGTTTTTTATAAACTACTCGGCATAACTATTGTTCGGCTGGAAGATAAGCGGCTTCGGCTGGGAGATAGGCTGGTAGATTCGCCCCGTTTGCGGCGAATCTACCAGCCTATCCTATTGTTGTGTATCAAGAAGTTACGGCTGTAAAAGCCGGGAAACTGGCAGATGGGAGATAAAAATACGAACTATTATATAGTACGTAATATCATCTACTCGTACTTCACTCTCACCGCCTTCGGCAGTTTGCTGACGATAAGCCGGTACGACTCGGTTATCAACGCTGTGACGAGGTCGGTGTCGAGCAGTTCGTAATACACGTCGCTCCAGTGTTTCTTGTTCCAATGGAAGGCAGGAGTGACGGCGCCGTAGCGGTCGCGCAGTTCTTCGTTGCGGTCGGGCCGCAGCTTGCAGGCGAAGCGCGACGTGCTGCCGCACACGTCGCACTTGCCGTCACCGAGCCAAAGACACAGGAATATCTTGCCCTCAACACGGAAAGTGATGTTGTCGTCGCCGAACGGCTGGTCTTCAGTCACGCCATGCAGCGACAACGTAAAATCTCTCACTTGCTCAATGTTCATACAAACCGATTACTTTCTATATTTCTTCTCCTTACCGTTGAAGCTCTTCACCTTCATGCCGAGCTGATCGGGAAGGATAGCGTTGAGGAAGATGCCGACGAGAGCAGCGAGAGCCAGACCGGAGAAGGCTACCGAACCGATCTTAACGCCACCATCCGTGCCATACTGCACGCCGATAGACACAACCATGATGAGCGCAGCTACGAACACGTTGCGCGACGACGAGAAGTCGACCGATGTCTCGACGAGGTTGCGCACACCTACAGCCGAAATCATACCATAGAGAATGAGGCTCACACCGCCGATTGTAGCGGCTGGCATCAGACCGATGAGGCAGGCAAACTTAGGGCAGAAGCTGAGCACGATGGCGAAGCAGGCTGCAAGGCGGATGACAGCCGGATCGAACACCTTGGTGAGGTTGAGCACACCGGTGTTCTCGCCGTATGTAGTGTTGGCAGGAGCGCCGAACACAGAGGCGAGAAACGTAGCAAGTCCGTCGCCGCAGAGTGTGCGATGCAAGCCCGGCTCCTTGATGAAGTTCTTGCCCACGGTGCTCTGGATGGCACACATATCACCGATATGCTCCATGATTGTGGCGAAGGCGATAGGGAAAATGGCGATTATCGATGTCACGACAAGGTCGAAGTTGGGGTCTTTCATTACAGAGATAGCCGTGCGATCCATATCTATGGGCAGACCAATCCACGCAGCCTCATCAAGTTTCGAGAAGTCGACCTCACCCAACGCAGCAGCCAAAGCATACGAACCCACGACACCGAGCAGGATAGGCACAATCTTGATGATGCCCTTGCCCCAAATAGACGTGCCGATGACGATAGCAATGGCTGTAACGGCAAGCAGCCAGTTCTGCTGGCAGTTGCCGATTGCCGAGCCGGAGAGCGTAAGACCGATAGCGATGACCATCGGACCGGTAACTACCGGCGGGAAAAAGCGCATCACCTTCTCCGTGCCGAACATCTTCAGCAGGAACGCCATCACGAAATAGAGCAACGACGCAGCAGCAACGCCAATGCAGGCGTAGTTGAGCGCAACCTCGTCGGTTAAGCCCTGCGCCACGCATAGTTGCTTTACGGATGCGTAGCCTCCAAGGAATGCGAAGCTGGAACCAAGGAATGCGGGCACTTGCAGTTTGGAAACAAGATGGAAGATAAGCGTGCCGATACCAGCGAAGAGCAACGTGGCACTAACATCAAGCCCTGTGATGAGCGGAACGAGAATGGTGGCTCCGAACATGGCAAACAGATGCTGGATGCCGAGAACTACAAATTTGGGCTTGCCCAGTTGGCGGGCATCATATATGCCCAGGTTGTCTGTGTTCATAACTTTCTAATAGTTGGTTTATTGAAATAATATCCTATTTATTGTACAAAGTTAGTATAAAACCATTAGAATGAAGAAAATTTACTCTGGTTTTACACTAACTTTGCACCAAAACACGGATGTCAGAGATCGCCAAGTTCGTCATAGACTATATCATTTATATTTAGCATAAAGCATAACAGGTCTTTGTTTAGAAGCTCCACGATATATCTCCATCACTTTAGTCACACAATCTCTCGATACCGTAAAGCAGCCACGGCTCTCGGAACCTATCGGGATATACTCCCTATCGCCCGAAAATCTCGTCACCTTTCCCGCCGAATGAATCAAGATACCACGAGTCTCGGCAAGATAGTTGGTCTTGTCAAGCCCACGAAGACGGATGCTCTTCTTAAACTTTCTTCCCTTTCCTACCATCACATATCGTCCAAGACTGGAGCAGCCGCTACCGACCTCATTGCTGAACTTCGGAGTGGCATCCGTGTTCCCCTTGCCACTGCCGTGCATACAATAGCTGCTCAACACACGCTTTCCATGCTGCAAATCGTAGATGAAGAACCGCTTCTTGCCCGATGGAATGGAGAAATCCACCAAAATATAATAGTCCGTGCTATACCCTCGTCGCTCGCAATAGTCTCGTACTTGCGAGAGATTCTCGCAATCCACCTTGCCATACCATTCCTTGGCATCTACGTAATTCTTATACAATGGCTTAGTGTACCTGTTATAAATGGGAGGCACCAAAGGGATGCTAACAATCAGCAGCAATATGACAACCAGCAATATGATATATATCTTGTTCATCGTTCTCTTGTATGTTTGGTTTATGAAATGTCATCCTTCAATTTAATTTGTCTCTTTGTTATTGCGAATAATATCCAACTGAAAAGCGCGCTGGTCAAGATAGGCGCACAATAGACGATGAAGTTCGTTGCACAAAACCCTATGCCAGTAACCCATGATAAGTATTGAGTGTTTTTTACCAAAATCGATGCACATTCTTCCGTAGATATACCGATAAATCGTCCCCATACTAAAGTTGTTGCCAAGGCATTCATTATCAGCCATGCAAGACAAACATAGTATAGACGTCTATATTTGGCTTTTTTATACAACGGCGACCGTTCTTTAAGTTCGCCCATTCCCTTCCACAACCTTATGAAAGCAGGCAGAGCGAAGATTACGGGGAACAGCCATGCCAAGTAAACGAATATCACTATAAATGCAGCGTTGTACGAAATATCAAGCATAACAGCTAAGTCGGCATTGATGGCACACAACAAGACATACAGATAGTACATATATGACGTTGGAATAGTGAGTATCATATTCGTTTGAACACCGAGACGTATTACATATACGACAATGAAGACCAATCCTACACACATCACCAACGTCTTCTTCTTCAACCATGGATACACGGTTAGACCAATACTTGTGATAGACAGCATAACACTACTGCCCCACATGGTGTCTTCTGCATGGAATGGGCTAAGGAATATATATCCTTCGTTTTCTACCACCATGTGGAAAGCCGGCATTTCCACACCATCTAATCCAGCATTAAGAATCCCATAAAGAAGGATAGCCGCAAGACAAATGGCTATCGGAGCCAACACGTAGTTGCACCGCCATACCAAGATGATGCTTGCGGCAATGGAAAATGCGCAACATATTGCCATTTGGATCGGGAATGACCAATAAAACAACAATGCAAGTAGAAGCAAGATGATTCCCCAAACGATTATCCACCCAAAAGGCAAGATAAGGAGGTAAATACTCCAACCGACAGAAGATATCCAGTCTTGCACCTTCCTAATGGCATCATTGTCATCAACTTTAGTATAATAGTCGGTATTCTTTTCAAGATATTCTCTTACTATTCTGCGTTTTACCAGTTCTTTCTTCAGCGAGTTGCCCTTTACTTTTTCCAGTTCGGGCGCAACAGCCTCAATAGCCTCTTCCATTTGTTTTTTGCGCTGTGCATCTCTTTTGCCGAGCATCTTATGTTGTTTCACAAACAATGCTGCAATAGAAAAGCCACCGATACCTGCGGCCACAATCAGCCATTTCCAATTAATGTATTGGAAACCGTTGAAGCAATACCACCATATAATTACCGCAAAGCAAACCCATGGCAAGGCGATTCTAATAAATTTCTGCATATGACACTCAACATTAATGTATTAAAAAACTAAAGCCCACATGGCGACACTCAAAAGAGTAGCCTCATGTAGGCTTTGTCTGCTTACTGCTTTGTTACAGTAGCCTTGCGCGTGTCTACGCTGAACGTACCAAACGAAGTCTGCACCTTGTACACGCCATTCTTTACTGCAACGAGCTTGGCAGTCATACCCATGAAAGAGAAGCTTCCGTCTTCATTCTTGTTGATGTTGTAACGGCCGAGAGGGGTGTTCACCACGATATGGCTCTTGGTCACTTCCACCACCCCATAAGTAGTGCCCGAAGGAGCATCCTTCACCTTCTGAACCACTTCCTTGGCAGCAGTCTGTACATTGTCGTTACTACCCTTTGCAAAACTTGCTGTGCTGGTTGCTACAACCATCAGCAGCATAATCATTAACTTCTTCATTGTCTTCTATTGTTTTTTAACGGTTTTGTCTTATTGACAATGCAAAGGTAGTGTGGCTTTCCTGAACCGAGAAACTTTCCGAGGTGACTTGTACAAGATGCTGGGTTTATTGTATATCTTGGCAATTATCGCTTTCTAAGCACCAGCCAAGGAGCTACAGCGTGGTGCTTATCCGTACGATACTTTGCGGCTTTCTCCGTGAAGTATGGGGTTCCGTCGGGAGCACGATAGAAACCGCTCTCGTTGCCACCTGTGAGGTATATGGCATCCACATAGCCAAACTCACGCAAGGCATCGGCGAAGTCCCACAGTGTTTCGGGGTGAGAGGTCTCGATGATGCAAAGGCGGTCGTCCGTGGTACGTGCAAGGGCTTTGCGCTCCACCTTGCCATGCAGGAAGAAACGCTGAGGCAGTTCGCCGTTGGACACAAGCACAAACTGGCGGAAGTAAGAGCCGTCACGCTCTACCATGTGCTCGCACATATCGTCAAAACGAGATATGCCGATGACCATATTGCCCTTGGCTATGGCGCAATAGCCAAGACGCGACACATCGCTCCGTTTCTGCTCGCCGTCGACAACCAACGAGCCGAGATACTTGCCCATGGCGGTATAGTCGGCAGTACGGGTGTACATCAGCACACTATGGTCGGCGGTGTCGGGTTCCACAAATGTTAGTTCTGCCTTCACGTTGTGCAACTCGTAGATGTTAAGCGCAACACCGAGCACAGAGTCGGTTCTAAAAACTACTGCCGACGACTCGTTTTGCGCCTTCATATCGTCTAACTTCTTGATATTTTCTTTCGGCGATACCGAAATACTCACACCTATATTATAATAGTAGTTGTAGAGGCGTATGACTTTGTAGCAGCCAAATACAAGCACCACGGTTGCCACAAACCACATGATAGCCAAACTCCACTTCGGCTGCCCACCTCGCTTTTTGATGGAATCCGACGAAGTGTTGTGCTCCATTTCGCCACTACTCTCTATAATAATCGTGGGTTCGTCGAGAAGCTCTTGTGAAGAAGTGCTGTTATCATCATTCTCTATCGCGAAAATAGGCTTCTCCTGTATGTCGTTACCTTCTGTATATTTCATAATCATTTACTTTTCCTGTTCCAAAATTGTCTTTAACTCCTTGAGAGCTTCCTTCGAAGCTTTTAACCTGAACCCTTGATTCATGCGATGATCCATGAGCTTCAAATCTTGGTTGGTAATGTTGATGGCGTAAACATAATTTGTGTTTACAATCAGACTCTTGCCAACACGTGTAAAGAAATTCTGCTTCAGCTTGTTAAAGGCTTCCACAAAATAGTGCAACTGGAACGTCATCGTCACCGACTCTCCGTTGAAGAGATGCACGTCACAGTAGTTGCCAGAAGCTTCTATATAGGCAATGTCGTCCGTTGGCACCCTAAACAGTCCAACGGATGTGATAATTTTAAGTCTTTCCATTTAATCCTTACAAATTGTACATAGTTATTACTTCAAAAGGTCATATAATATATACGCCAAAAAACGAATAATATTATATTGTTTGTCAATAATTCCATGGGTTGCTTGTGCGAGAATACCACCATACGACACCAACTAAAATCATACCAGCCAAAACTAACACTCCAATAACTATTAATACTTTCTTCATTGCTTTTTTATACAAAATTAGGCCATGTATATGCCATAAGCAAATCGTTGCAGATGGATTGTATGAAATGATATAGAAAATGTATAAACTACACTATTGGTCGATCGGCTCAAAAGCCCGTTAAATATACACAAAATCGGCTCAAACGAACCCGATTATTGACAAAAAATGAGTAAATTTGAGCCGATTAATAAATAAAGAATATGACAATAGATATAGAAATATTACAGTTTTTACATTATCATCCCTTGGCAAATAGGACAGAGATTATGGCGGGGCTTACGAAAGCTCCCAGTGATAGTACAATGAAAAGGTTACTTTCTGCCGCTGTTAAGGAGGGAAATATTGAGACGGCTGGACGTGGTCCTGCTACGAAGTACAAACTTACTCCACAGGCTCACGTAACAATGCCTTTGGATTTAGCAACTTATTTTGATAAAGATATTGATGAACGCGAAGTACAAGAATCTTTCAACTTTGATTTGATTCGTAATGTTCTGCCTAAGGTGGAGATTTTCACAAAAGAAGAACTTGAAGTGTTGAATGCAGCACAAATGGAGTTTAAAAAAAATACTGAAGGTATGACAGAATTGGAATATCGTAAGGAAATGGAACGTCTTGGAGTTGATTTGTCCTGGAAATCCTCACAAATAGAAGGCAATACCTATTCTCTTTTAGAAACTGAGCGATTGTTAAAAGATAAGCAGACGGCTTCCGGGAAGACAAAAGAAGAAGCTATCATGTTGCTTAACCATAAGGATGCACTTGATTTTGTGCTTGACATACCAGATTATTTGAAAGAACTATCCGTGCATCGAATAGAGGATATTCATTCTATCCTGACAAAGGAGTTGGAAGTTGATAGAAATATCCGTCATCGTCGTGTTGGTATCACGGGAACCAATTATCGCCCTCTTGATAATGAATTCCAGATTCGTGAGGCTTTGGAAGATACTTGTACATTGGTGAATGGAAAAGATAATGTTTTTGAGAAAGCACTCTTGACATTAGTGCTATTATCGTATATTCAAGCCTTTGTGGATGGGAACAAGCGGACTGCAAGAATCACAAGCAATGCTATCTTAATAGCAAATGGCTATTGCCCGATTTCCTTCCGAACCGTTGACTCCATCGACTATAAGAAGGCTATGCTCATGTTCTATGAACAGAATAACATCGCTGCTTTCAAGAAAATCTTTATCGAGCAGTTCTTGTTTGCTGTGAAGACGTATTTTTAGACAAAAAATCGGCAAATTCTGCCTAACAGCTTAAAATGAGCGATTTACGAGTGTTCCACCTCTATACAGGTAATGATTTAGCAACGGTTCTAACTTCTGCATAATACATAAGTTTGCTTTGCTTGTCAAACAACTCTTTTCGAGGGCAAAGATACAAGTTTTATGTGGATAAACGGCAATCTCATTCATTTTTTAGATTTTATTTTCAGTTAGATGTTCTACGAGGTTTGCAAGTTTCTTATACGCAATTATCTATCGCCAAAATGTTAAAAAAGAGCTGTAGATTATATTTAAATGGTCATTGTTTCTTCTTTATGAAACAATATGCTTACCTTTGTACAAAAATGATAATGTATGGCACAAAATATCTTCAAACTTGTCTTGACAGACGAGGCACAGAACTTTATTGAGAGTTTACCCGAAGCGGTATCTTACAAGATTTACTACAACATCAAGCGTGTTGCAGGTGGAGAACGCAACAAAGAACTCTTCAAGAAGTTGGAAAACTCGGAGATATGGGAATTTCGTACATTGTATAACAAAACTGCTTATCGCTTGTTTGCTTTTGGGACAAGGATAAAGAAACATTGGTAATTGCCACCCACGGCATTATCAAGAAAACTCAGAAGACACCAAGCAAGGAGATAGCAAAAGCAGAAGCAATAAGAAGAGAATATTTCAAAAACAAGTGATTATGGCACAGATGAATCTTACCCCATTGGACGATGTGCTTGACAAGCATTTCGGTAAAGTAGGCACACCAAAACGTGATGCTTTTGAGAGTGATGTGGATGGAGCTTTACATGCCTATAGATTAGGCGAAGCCATCAAGAAAGCTCGTATAGAACAGAACTTGACACAAGAACAACTTGGTGAGCGTATTGGCGTGAAAAGAGCACAGATTTCTCGATTGGAAAGAGGTTATAGTATCACTATTCCAACCATGAGGAGAGTGTTCAAAGCACTGGGTGTAGTTACTGCAACGATTGACTTAGGTATAGCAGGTAAAGTTGCATTGTGGTAAAATCCAATTATCTATGGTATAAAAATGACAGAAAAGACAACAGACCTCATTATATCAAAGCTGCTCGATGCTTCAAGTATAGAGCACTACGCAGAGTCATGCCCTATTGAGGAAATCAACAAGGCTATGGTCTCTAAACGTGGTACAGGAAAGAAAGGCTTTCCTGAATACTTGGCAATATCGGGTGACTTTGTTATCGTAATAGAAGATAAGGCAAAGGTTGAGGACCAGGCAAAGTACTTGAAAGATAATGAAACTTTACTGATGGATACTTCAAGCGTAACCAAGTATGCGGAGAATGGTGCGCTGCATTATGCGCTCAGTATCATTCAAAACACAAACTTCAAGAAAGTCATTGCCTTTGGTTGTTCGGGAACAGACGAGAAGCGCATTGTTATTCGTCCTATTTACGTTAGTCCTACAGGTTACAAAATTCTTCCAAAGGTCAAGGACTTCAGTCAATTCTCGACCGAAAATATAGAGCGTTACTACAATGAGATTATTTGCGGTAACGAAAGTATTGAACGTGTTGAACTGAAAACCATTCTTAGCCGTGCAAAGACTTTGCATGAGGATTTGCGCAACTATGGACAACTCGGAGATAGCGAGAAACCTTTGGTCGTATCTGCTATTCTTTTGGCATTAGAAGAAAAGGATTTCTCAACAGAGAATCTGACAGGGGATACTATCAAAACTGATGGTCAAAAGATATTTGATGCCATGTCCGCACACATGGAAAGAGTAAAGGTTGAGCCACAGGTGAAAAAGAAAAGGGTTATAGACCAATTTAACCTCATCATCAATAGACCTGTGTTGTCTGAAAAGGATGAGCGATTGGGCAAATCCCCTTTGCGCTACTTTGCGGAATACTTGCACTCAAATATTCTAACTGCCATTTGCAACAACTCACCAGAAGACGTACTTGGTCGTTTCTATGGAGAGTTCATCAGTTATAGTGGTGGCGATGGGCAAACACTTGGCGTAGTTCTTACTCCAAAGCACATAACCGAATTGTTTACAGAATTGGCTGAAATCAAGCCTACCGACAAGGTGCTTGACCCTTGCTGCGGAACAGGTGGCTTCTTGATAGCTGCCATGCACAGAATGCTGACACAGGCAAAAGAGGAAGACAAGGAAAACATCAGAAGAAACAATCTTCACGGTATAGAGTTGCGTGACGATATGTTTTCCATTGCCACAACCAACATGATTCTGCGTGGTGACGGAAAGAGCAATCTCATCTGTGCAGACTTCTTGAAGCAAAAATCAGAAGACATGTACAAGAAAGGCTTTACCGTTGGTTTGATGAACCCACCGTATTCACAAGGAAAGACAAAAAGCACGGCACACTTGACGGAGTTGAAATTCATCTGTCACTTGTTGGATTGCGTAGGTGATGGTGCTCGTTGTGTTGTCATAGTTCCACAAAGCACAATGGTCGGCAAAACGAAAGAAGACAAAATCGACAAACAGTATATTCTCGATAACCATACGCTTGAGGGTGTTATAACGCTTAATACAGATACGTTCTATGGCGTAGGAACAAATCCTGTGATAGCCGTATTTACAGCGCATCAACCACACCCAAAGGATAAGTTAGTGAAGTTTGTCGATTTCAAAGATGATGGTTATGAAGTCTTTGCCCATGTTGGATTGATGCCAACAGATAAAGCTGCCGAGAGAAAGAAATACCTGCTTGATTGTTGGTTTCAAGGCAAGACTGCACCAAACTCTTTTATTGTGCGTAGCACCATTGAAGCAGATGACGAATGGCTGCACTCGTTTTACTATTTCAACGAAGAGATACCATCAGAGGAAGACTTTGAAAAGACAATGGCTGACTATCTGACATTTGAGTTTAACATGATTACTCATGGACGAGGTTACTTGTTTGAAGAAAAGGAGGTGGCGAATGGATAAGCTATCACTCAAAAATAAAGATTGGAAAGATTTCTATCTTTCAGATTTCTTTGACTTTGAAAAGGGAAACCAAAATAATATGGCATCTTTGACGACAGGAACTTTACCTTTGGTCTCTGCCAAAAAGACAGACAATGGTTATAAAGGCTTCGTATCAAAGGAACAAAAGAAAATCTTTCGAGGTGATATTCTGACATTGAATAACGATGGAGATGGTGGTGCAGGAATAGCTTACTACCAACCTACCTCTATGGCTTTGGATAGTCATGTTTCCGCATTGATACCCAAGAGTGATTTGAATAAATACCATTTGCTGTTTGTCTCAATGTGTATAACAAAGCAAAGGGAACGCTTTGGACATGGGTATTCAATAAACGGTAACAGATTAAGAGCCTTTAAAATTATGCTTCCTCTTGCTGCTGATTGCACAAATCCTGATTGGCAGTTCATGGAGGAATACATGCGTCGAAAAGAAACATTATTATTGAAACCAGCAGTAGAGAAATTATGCAAGCGACTGATACACAAAGAAATTTTAGGGGGGGTAAACTGCTCCGCTCTCAATGGAAACCTTTTAGTTTTACAGAAGTATTCACAGAAATACAGCGTGGCAAACGTCTCAAAAAGGCAGACCACACAGAAGGTACAGTTCCATACGTATCATCCACGGCACTCAACAATGGCGTGGATGGATTTGTCGGCAACGAGGGCAGCGTAAGAAAGTTCGAGGATTGCATAACCATTGCCAATAGTGGTAGTGTTGGTAGTGCATTCTTCCATCAATACGAGTTTGTGGCAAGTGACCATGTTACTCAGCTTAAACGTAAGGGATTGGATAAATATGCCTACCTCTTCATGGTGCCAATAATCAACCGTTTGTCGGAGAAGTACAGTTTCAACAGAGAAATAAATGACGAGCGTATAAAGCGAGAAAAGATATTACTCCCCATTAATGATAAGGGTGAAATAGATTTCGATTTCATGTCCTCGTTCATGCAAGAGGTAGAAGCTGATATACTCAAAACAACTCTAAAGGTTTTCAAGAAGCGCTTGAACGCCAATGAGAACAAAATGGGGGGGGTAAAATGGAAAGCGTTCTTCCTTGAAGAAATTGCACAAATATCTTCGGGAAAAGACATCTACGAAAGAGAGCGTACAAGTGGGCAAACCCCTTATGTTACGGCGACAGCCAATAATAATGGCATCGGTTATTTCGTTGGCAATCAAAACGAAACATTGGAAAAGGGAAGCCTGTCTGTAAATCGAAACGGCTCTGTTGGGTATTGCTTTTATCATCCATACGATGCACTATATGGAAACGACACTCGCAAGCTGAAACCTATAAGAAACAACAAGTATGTTTCTCTTTTCATATCCATGTGCATAACAAATCAACGTGCCAAATATGGATATGGCTATAAAATGGGAACAGGACGTTTGAAACGCCAAAAGATTCTCTTACCTATAGATGGCAATAGCCAACCAAATTGGGACTATATGGAGGCATATATGCAGAATTTGGAGCAACAGCAAATATTAGAATATCTTAGGCACATTGAAAGATAAAACCGTAAGTACAAGATGAACATTGAAGAAGTTAGAAAGTATTGCTTATCATTGCCAGATACAGAAGAAGCTATGCCTTATGGTGAAGATTGGGTGGTATTCCGTGTAGGAGGAAAGATATTTCTGCATATTTGGTTGGAAGCACCGATACCAACTATTGCAGTAAAGCTGCTACCCGAACGTGGAGAGGAATTGAGGGAAGAGTACAATGCCTTTTCTCCTGCGTACCATTTGAATAAGAAACATTGGAACGACATTTTTATTGAGGGGTCTTTTCCTAATAGAATGATAGAGGATTGGATAAAAGAATCATATGAGTTAGTGAAAAGTAAATTGCCAAAATCAACAGAAATGGTTGCTCAATAAAAGATGGAACATAGCTTTGTTGCATCTGCTTAGTGGCATTAGCAAAGAAGTTGCTTCGCTGTTCATGGGTGTTTGTTACTTGACATACTGTTTACAGTTGGTACACTCACTTTCTGCGACCATCGGGAGCAAAATTTCTCCGACCTCATGGTGGAGCGAGGAGTTTTGGGGTTCCCAAAACATAACCTCGCTCCCTCC
>URQS01000075.1 GCA_900550035.1 uncultured Prevotella sp.
TCTGCCATTTCCATTTGCTGGTCAGTAAAGAGAGCCATGTTGTCGTACTCTTTTTGACGCAGGACTCGAACGCCATCCGCATAAAGGCAAGTTTCCATATCTTGCTTGGATTTACACTGAATAACGCCATTGTCATCTCGCTTGGGCTTGTACTTTATTCTACCAGCAACGGCTCGCTCGCTTCGTCGTTTATCCCATATAGGGGTAGTAATAGACCTCCTGAGATATTCACGCACTCGTTTGGGTTTGTCATTTCCCGTCTCATAAACAGGATAAGCTTCAAGATAGATGAACCACTCATCTCTCCACTCACTTTTCTTTAATTTGACGGAGACTTTAGTATAATCTAATCTTTTCATAATGGTTTTATATCTTTATAAAGTTTGTCTATTGATTCCTTGTGAGCATACACATAATTACCGATTTGCCGGGTCGGTATTGAGTATTTTCGTATATGAGCATACACGGTGCTGTCATCCAGATGAAATTTCTTGGAAATCTCACCTATTGTATAGCAATCCTCTGGTTCCATGCGGTACATGGTAACTGGTTTCCTTGGCTTGGTGTCAAGCGGAGACTGTCTTAACGGAAACAGATTCATTAGTTCTCCTTTGCATACAAGTCGTATTCCTTTCTCTGGCTCAATGAAGGAAATCTTTTTCATGTAGATGAGCCTATAAATGGTTGAGCGGCTTGCACCAAACATAGCATACGCTTCCGTTATGCTGATATACTCTTTAGACTTGGGCATATTGCTTACAATCTTGTCCAGTTCAAGTTGGCGTTTTTCTTCATCATGCTTACGCTTCCACGCCACCTTGGAGCATTTGGGTGAACAATACCAGGACTCCAAAGTCCTTGCGAAGAACTCTTCTCCGCACACAGGACATTTCCGTACTATCTTATACTTTGCTACTGCCATAATTCATTCATTTTGTAGTTCTTAATATCTATTCTTCTCATCATATCTACTTTTTCTTACAGGTACAAATAAGGTACAGATGTTTATAATAATAACGCAAAGATAGCAATATTATTGTGTACGGCCAAAAACAAGAAAAGCGTGTAACTCATTGAGCTACACGCTTTCCATTTGATATTGTATTCTTATTTCTCTATGTGCTTATTTCACCTCCTCGAAATCTGCGTCCTGGATTGTGTCGTCGCCCTTTGCGTCGCCACCAGCCTGCTGCTGTGCGCCAGCACCTGCCTGAGCGTCAGCGCCAGGCTGTGCACCACCCTGATACATCTGGGCAGAAGCGGCCTGCATTACGTTGTTGAGGTTGGCGATGGCTGCGTCGATGGCTGCAACGTCTGCTGCCTTGTGAGCGTCCTTGAGCTGCTGGAGAGCCTGCTCGATGCCCGGCTTCTTGTCAGCAGGAATCTTGTCACCGTTGTCCTTGAGGAAGTTCTCGGTTGTGAAGATCATTGAGTCAGCCTGATTGAGCTTATCAATCTTCTCGCGCTCTGCCTTATCAGAAGCAGCGTTCTGCTCTGCCTCTGCCTTCATACGCTCGATTTCCTCCTTGCTAAGACCAGAAGAAGCCTCGATGCGGATGGCCTGCTCCTTGCCTGTTGCCTTATCCTTTGCAGATACGTTGAGGATACCGTTGGCGTCGATATCGAAGGTTACCTCAATCTGAGGAACGCCACGACGTGCCGGTGCGATACCCTCAAGGTTGAACTGACCGATTGACTTGTTCTGAGCTGCCATAGGACGCTCACCCTGAAGCACGTGGATTGTTACGGCTGTCTGGTTGTCAACGGCTGTTGAGAATACCTCGCTCTTCTTAGCAGGGATAGTTGTGTTAGCGTCGATAAGCTTTGTCATTACGCCACCCATTGTCTCGATACCGAGAGTAAGAGGAGTAACGTCGAGCAATACGATGTCGCCTACACCGCTCTCCTTGTTAAGGATAGCACCCTGGATGGCTGCACCTACAGCTACCACCTCATCGGGGTTAACACCCTTTGAAGGTTCCTTACCGAAGTAGTTCTTAACGAGAGTCTGAACGGCAGGTATACGGCTTGAACCACCAACGAGAATCACCTCGTCAATATCTGAAGTCTGGAGCTTTGCGTCGCGCATAGCGTTCTGGCAAGGAACGAGACAAGCCTGGATGAGGTTGTGAGCCAACTGCTCGAACTGTGAACGTGTCAGAGTCTTAACCAAGTGCTTTGGAACACCGCCCTCTGCAGAGATATACGGAAGGTTGATTTCTGTAGAAGTTGTGCTTGAAAGCTCAATCTTAGCCTTCTCAGCAGCCTCCTTCAAGCGCTGCATAGCCATCGGATCCTTAGAGAGGTCGATGCCTTCATCGGCCTTGAAGCCCTGTACGAGCCAGTCGATGATTACCTGGTCGAAGTCGTCACCACCGAGGTGAGTATCACCATTGGTAGAGAGAACCTCAAACACACCGCCACCGAACTCGAGAATAGAGATATCAAATGTACCACCACCGAGGTCGAATACGGCAATCTTCATATCCTTGTTGGCCTTGTCAACACCGTAAGCAAGAGCAGCGGCTGTCGGCTCGTTCACGATACGACGAACATTGAGACCTGCAATCTGACCAGCCTCCTTAGTTGCCTGACGCTGTGAGTCAGAGAAGTAAGCCGGAACGGTGATAACTGCATCAGTTACCTCCTGTCCGAGGTAGTCCTCAGCGGTCTTCTTCATCTTCTGAAGCACCATAGCTGAGATTTCCTGCGGAGTATACTTGCGGCCGTCGATGTCAACACGGGGATAACCACCTTCGTTGACTACAGAGAACGGAACGCGTGTAACCTCCTTAGCGCACTGGTCGTATGTCTCACCCATGAAGCGCTTGATAGAATATACGGTGTTCTTCGGGTTGGTGATAGCCTGACGCTTTGCAGGGTCGCCTACCTTACGCTCACCGTCCTTTACGAATCCAACAATTGAAGGAGTTGTGCGCTTGCCTTCGCTGTTGGCGATTACTACTGGTTCGTTGCCCTCAAATACGGCAACACAAGAGTTTGTAGTACCTAAGTCGATTCCAATAATCTTTCCCATAGTTGTATCTTTTTTTTATTTTTATTTCGTAATTAATAATTGTATGATGAACAGCAGCTCTACGACTGCGTTCGCCGTATAATATACAAATGGTGTGCCAAAACTTAGAATGCTAAGTTTATACTGCCATTTCGAAGGGTCAAAAACCTGTCAATATGGCATAAAAAAGAAAAAAAGAAAGATTTATATGACATTTTTTGCAAAAAGATAGAAAAATAATTATTTTTGCAAAACTATTGTACACGTGAGAACAATAACAATGTATCGAGACATGAAAACAACACCTTACTATATAATATGGGCTATGCTTGCGCTTTTCGCCCTGCCCATGTCGGCACAAACCGATACGGAAGCTTCCGACTCGTCAGCTACCCGCCACTTCGTACATCAATTAATGTTCGACTATCGTCCGGGCGCCATTCTGCATACCAACGACTTTCTGCGTGGCAAGAATCCCGAAGTGCGCACCATGAACCACGATATGGGCTATTACCTTAAGTATGCCTTCTCGGCTCCCGAGGGCAGCGAGCAGGCACGCATATATCGCGACGCTTACCAAGGCATTGGCATCGGCTGGAACGAGTTCAATCCGCAGTTGGGCAACCCTGTGTCGGTGTTTCTGTTGCAAGGTGCGCGCATAGCCAGTCTGAGCAATCGACTGGCACTCAACTACGAATGGAATCTCGGACTTACCTTCGGATGGAATCCATACGACGAGATTGACAATCCCGACAACAAACTGATAGGTTCGCGCGTAACGGCATATATCGGGTTCGACCTGTATCTGCGCTGGATAGCCTCGCGCCATGTCGACCTCAACTTCGGACTCAACGTGACCCACTACTCCAACGGCAACACGCAGTTTCCTAATCTTGGCCTGAATACAGCCGCTCTGCGCATAGGTGCCGCCTATTACATCAACCGCCACTCGCCTCGCCTACTCTATCGTCACGAAGCCATGCCGCCCGTGAGCCACGACATTACCTACGACCTTATATTATATGGCGCATGGCATCAGCGTGGCTACTATACGAGCGACGGCGAAGCCTACATCTTACCCGGAACGTATGCCGTAGCAGGATTCAATTTCAACCCGATGTACCGCTTCAACCACTGGCTGAAGGCGGGCTTCTCGCTCGACGGCACTTACGACCGTGGCGCCAACGTCGACCTTGATGGCGTAGCACCAGAGTCGGTGTGGCGCCAGATGGCGCTCGGAGCGTCGGCACGTGTAGAGTTCTGCATGCCCTATTTTGCCATAAACTTCGGCATAGGCAGCAACTTCGTCAACGCCACCGACGACTTCCATGGCATATACGAACTGTTAGCGTTGAAGCTGAACCTTACGCGACGCTTCCTGCTGCACATAGGCTACTGTCTCAACGACTTCCACCGCCCCAAGCACCTTATGCTTGGCGTGGGCTGGCGTTTCGGACATCTCGGTCGGTCATAGCCGCAACGCACGAGTCCGACCACACATTCTCGGCTGTCTCAATCATGTCGAGCACGGTGAATACGGGCAGGATGATGCCCATAATGGCTATCGGTGCTCCAACGCCCGACATCAACGAGAGTGTAAGGAAGTAGCATCCCATAGGCACTCCGGCGTTGCCGATGGCTGCTATCACCGATATGAAGAGCCACATAATCATTGTGCCCCATGTAATCTCAACCCCGCCATTCTGCATTACGAACAGCGATGTGACAAAGATGAACGCTGCGCAGCCGTTCATGTTTATAGTGGTGCAAATGGGCAGTACGAAGCGTGCCACACGACTGTCCACACCCAGACGCTCCTCAGCGCTCTGAATGGTGACGGGCAGCGTAGCCGCCGAACTCTTGGTGAACAAAGCCATGAGTACAGCCGGCATCATGGCACGAGCCACGCGGATAGGATTAAGTCCGCGAGCCATGAGGAACAGCGGCAACACTACACAGAACTGCAACAGATTGCCACCCAATATCACAGCCACATACTTGCCTATCGAAGTTACTACGGTGCCAGCCGTAACCTCGGCCGACAGCTGTGCTGCAAACGCTACGATACCTATCGGCAAGATGTCGATGAGCCAGTGGATGAGCGTAGACACAAGGTTCTGCAATCCGTAGAGACCGTTCATCAGCGTGCGCTTGCTGTCCGATTCGGGCATACGTGCCAGGGCAATGCCCACAGCCACAGCTATGAGCAGCAGCGAGAGCACATTGCCCTCAACCAGCGGGCGCAACACATTGTCGGGCACAATGCCGATGATATAGTCCATGTATGAGGCGTCGCCCAGTTCCTGCTTCACCGAATCGATACCGGTGTCGCCCTGAATAGCCTCAAGCGGCAGGTTGTCGGGCGAGATAATTCTGTACAGCACCATTCCGACGGCAGCCGCAGCCACCGTAGTGAGCAGCGTGTACGTCAGTGTGCGGCGGAATATGCGTCCCGTATCCTTCTGCGTACCGAACCGTGCGAGCGTAGTGGTGACGGCAAGGGCTATGGTAGGTATTGCCACAAACTGAAACAGACGGGTATAGACGGTAGCCACGAAGTTGGTGGCACTGTCAATCCATCCCACACCAAGCATTCCGAGCACCGTACCTATTACGAGCGCTCCGAGCCACAACCAGAAGTTCTGCGACTCAGCACAGCTATGCTGAGCCATCTCTTTGTTATTATCCATATCAGTATTTCTGTTTTCTTAAAGCGTTAATTCCGCAAAATTACAAAACTATCGTCATTCTTGCAATAGTCTTAATTTGGTATTTTAGATTTAAAACCAACGAAATATCATCAGAAAAGGCTAACTTTGTAAGCGTATAGCTGATTTTGCAAGCTTACACACCAATAGCCGACAATCATAAACAATCACTAAAATCCATCAATAATGAAGAAAATCAGACTTTCGGTTGCATTGTGCGCCGTTGCCATGACAGCGCTCACTGCCAACGCACAGAGCAGTCAACCAGCCGACATCTTCCCACTCGGCCATTACGACGAACTGACCGACACCAAGCCGCACGATTCTGACGCTGCATGGACAAAGCTCGCTCAGCCTACCAGTCTGAGCTGGGCGTCGATCGACACCCGCTTCCGCCGCCTCGACATTCCGCGGGTGAAGACGCAGAAGGCAGTCAACCTGAAGGCATGGCGTGGCGAACGTGTCAACGCCCAGGCTGTGCTTTGGACCAATGTCAATCTCGACGACGTGCAGATTGCCGTCACCGACCTGCGCTCGGGCAAGGCTGTAATCCCTGCATCTGCCATACGCACCAACTTCGTGCGCTATGTCATGACCGACGAACTCAACAAGGACGGTAGCGGATGTGGCTATCGCAATCCTGCCGACTGGGACTCGTCGGTGGTAGCCGACGTGCTCGACATCAACAAAACATTGCCCGTACGCCGCAACACCACGCAGCCTATATGGGCTAATGTGTGGGTGCCGCAGGATGCAAAGCCCGGCAATTACACCGCACAGATTACCGTGAGCGGCAAGAATATGAAGCCGCAGACGCTACAACTCAAGTTGCAGGTAATCAACCGCACGCTGCCTTCACCGCAGCAGTGGGCCACCAATCTCGACCTATGGCAGAACCCCTACGCCGTAGCCCGATACTATAAGGTGCCGCTTTGGAGCAAAGAACACTTCGACGCAATGCGCCCAATAATGAAGATGCTTGCCGATGCCGGACAGTACAGCATCACAACAAGCATCATGCATAAGCCCTGGAACGGACAGACCGAAGACCATTACGACTCGATGGTGACACGCATCAAGCACATTGACGGCACGTGGACGTTCGATTATGCCGTCTTCGACAGATATGTCGACTTCATGATGAACGACGTCGGCATCAACCGGCTTATCGCCTGCTACACCATGATACCCTGGGACCTGCGCTTCGACTACTACGACGAGGCCACCAACCGCATGAAGTTTGTCAAGGCAAAGCCCGGCGACAATGCTTACACCGAATACTGGGGCACATTCCTGCGCGACTTCGCCAAGCATCTGCGCCAGAAGGGTTGGTTCGACAAGACCTGCATAGCCATGGACGAGCGCCCTATGAAGGACATGCAGGCTGCAATAAAGGTGATAAAAGATGCCGACAAGGATTATAAAATCTCGCTCGCTGGCATCTATCACGAGGAGATTGAGCGCGACCTATATTATTATTGTATAGCTTACGGTCACGATTTTCCACAGGATGTACTCGCACGCCGCCGTGCCGAGGGCAAGATTAGCACCTACTACACTTGCTGCACCGAGGGATTCCCCAACACCTTCACCTTCTCTCCTCCTGCCGAAGCAGCATGGATGGCTGTTCACGCATTGGGCGGCGACTACGACGGCTATCTGCGCTGGTCGTACAACAGCTGGACACGCGACCCGCTGCGCGACTCTCGTTTCCGCTCATGGGCTGCCGGCGACACCTATTGCGTCTATCCGGGTCCGCGTTCAAGCATACGTTTCGAACGTCTGATAGAGGGTCTGCAGATTTGCGAGAAGATTGTGCAGATGCGCAAGGAATACACTCGCACCGGACAGAAGGCGAAGTTGCAGAAACTGAACAATATGGTGAAGAAGTTCACACCGCAAGAAGTTCCAGCCAGCAAGCGAGCCTTGGCTGCGCCGATGGTGAAGGAAATTGAGCAATTGCTCAATTGATTAAAAAGAGGGTGTGTCAAAATTGAAGTTAAAAGAACTTTGGGCTTCGCCCGAAGTTAAAAGAAGTTAGCGGACATATGTATAAATTGCTGAAAATAAAGCATTTGTCTGTTAACTTCCATCCATCGTAGATGGATTAACTTCTTCTTAACTTCCTCTAACTCCTATTTTGACACACCCTCCTCTCAATTTTTTTTAGATGAAAATGTACTTCATCACAAACAGCACTGCCAATACATACAGCGTGATGTTGAGCTTCTTGAAGTTGCCGCAAATGACATTGATGGCAACATAAGAAATCACACCGCACAGAATACCGTCAGATATGCTGTAAGCCAGAGGCATCATGACGATTGTAATGAATGCCGGGATCGACTCTGATAAGTCGTCGAGGTGATATCCTTGATTGGCGACAGCATGAACAGACCCACGATGACGAGCACCGGTGTTGTGGCAGCAGCCGGAATCGAAAGGAATACCGGAGCGAAGAACAATGCTATGACAAAGCACATAGCCGTTGCAAAGGCTGTAAGACCCGTACGGCCGCCCTGGGCAACGCCCGATGCACTCTCAACGTACGTAGTCGTGGTGCTGGCACCGAGACAAGCGCCGGTCATAGTGGCAATGGCGTCTGCCATGAATGCCTTGTTCAGTCCCGGTATGCGGCCGTCTTTCTGCATCATTCCAGCCTTGGTGCATACGCCTACGAGCGTGCCCATGGTGTCGAACATGTCGATGAAGAGGAATGTGAACACCACAATAAGCATATCGATAGTAAAGATATGGTGGAATTCAAACTTGCAGAATATAGGCGCAATGGACGGAGGAGTGTCGATGATGCCGTTGAAATTCGTTATGCCCATAGGTATACCGATGAGCGCTGTGGCAAGAATACCGATGAGCAGCGAGCCCGGCACCTTCTTGATAACAAGCACCGAAGTGACGATTATACCAATTACGCCGAGTAAGGCAGAGTCTCCTGTCAGCTTGCCGATGGTCACAAATGTGGCTGCATTCTCAACGATGATGCCGGCGTTCTTGAGTCCGATGAAGGCGATGAAGAGTCCAATGCCCGCACCGATGGCTCGCTTGAGCGTTGTGGGGATAGCGTCGACGATGAGAGTACGTATCTTCGTCACGGTCATCAGCACAAAGAGGAATCCCTCAATGAGGATGGCTGTCAGCGCAAACTGCCACGAGTAGCCCATAGTGAGGCACACGGTGAACACGAAGAAGGCGTTCAGTCCCATACCCGGGGCAAGTCCGAAAGGCTTCTTGGCGTATATCGACATCACGAGAGTGCCGACAATGGCAGCCAAGGCTGTTGATGTGAACACGGCATTGGTGTCCATACCCTGCGATGCAAGGTTGGAGAAGATGCTCGGATTGACAGCGAGAATATACGCCATGGTGAGGAATGTGGTCACACCAGCCATTATCTCGGTGCGGATGTTGTGCTTCTTGGGGTCGAAGCCAAAGAGTTTTGAAAGCATAGTCTTATAGTTTATAAAAAACCTTTTTACTTTTTTACTTTTTTACTTCTTTACCTTTTTACTTTTAGGCATTTAGGCTTAGAAGTCCCACTTCACACCCAGACACGGACGGCACTTGAAACCGCCAGTAGAGCCGAAGTTGTTAGACAACTCAATCTCTGTACCGAGGCTGAGGTTGTCTACACCGAAGTGCTGACCTACGTTATACCAGAGCTGTGGCTCGGTGATGAATACGGTCGATTTCATGTCGCATGAGCCATCTTCGCGGAAGTCAACAGCGTGGTCTTCCCACCAGAAGTCGGCGAATCCGTCAAACTTCAATCCCTTAACACCAAAGAGGTCGTTCATAGCCCAAACAGCTGTGAACTGCATAGGCACGTCAGAGTCCTTCTTCTTGATTGTCTTGTAGAGAGCCTTGAGGTTGAGTGTGTTCTTGAAGTCCTTGCTGTGCAGGAAGTAGTCAACACCTACGAGCCATGCGTTGTTGATAGGATAAGATTTGGTAATACCACCGTTGTACTCTACCTGCAGTGAGAGGTTCTTGATAGCAGAGTTCTGCCAGAAGTTAAGGCAGCGTGCAATCTCCAAGTAAGTGCCACCAGGAGCCAAGTTCGGACCTGCAACGTGCTGGTCGTAGTTGAAGTCGTGGTCGATGAAGAAGTAGGTGTTACCCCACTTGTCCTGCTTGAACATCTCAAGTGTGAGGGTTGCGAACTTGCGGTCAGTGCCGAAATCGTAAAACAGCTGTGCGTTTACCTGTGCTTTGGCCTTGGCCGGAGCAATGAACATGATGGTGAGTATTGCCATCACGAGAGTCAATTTGTTGGCTTTCATTGATTTGTTTGTTTGTTAAAAAAATGTTATTGCAAAATTAGACATAATTTTCGATATATTAAGTATTGTATATCCTAATTATGTACATAATAATACAATTATATGTGGTTAGGGATAAATTTCGGGTAAAAATGTGTAATTTTGCAATACGAAACCAAACAAGAGAATGAAATTATACACTGATGCCGAACTGGCACAAATCCTTGACAAGAATATTTTTCACCGCATAGGCGAGGTGGCAGACGAACTTGGAGTCGAGTGCTATCTCGTAGGCGGATATGTGCGTGACATCTTCCTCGAACGCCCCACCAACGACATCGATGTAGTGGTGGTGGGAAGCGGCATCGAGGTGGCCACAGCACTGCAACACAAACTGGGCAAGAACCCGAAGACGGGCCGATGGCGCGCCCATCTGGCCGTATACCGCAACTTCGGCACAGCGCAGGTGAAGTATCACGACACCGAGGTGGAGTTTGTAGGCGCTCGTCGCGAGAGCTACGACCGCTCGTCGCGCAAGCCTATAGTCGAAGACGGCACTCTGGAGGACGACCAGAACCGCCGCGACTTCACCATCAACGCTATGGCTGTATGCCTCAATCACGACCGCTTCGGCGAACTGGTCGACCCCTTCGACGGCATTTACGACCTTGAAGACGGCATAATACGCACTCCGCTCGATCCCGACATCACCTTCTCCGACGACCCGCTGCGCATGATGCGTTGCGTGCGATTCTCAGCCCAGCTGCGCTTCTACATCGACGACGAAACCTTCGAGGCTCTCGGACGCAACGCCGAACGTATTAAGATTGTGAGCGGCGAGCGCATTGCCGACGAGCTCAACAAGATAATGCGCACGCCGCAGCCCAGCCGTGGCTTCGTGGAGTTGCAGCGCTGCGGACTGTTGCAGCTCATTATTCCCGAACTATCGGCTCTCGACGTGGTGGAGACCCGCAACGGCCGCGCACACAAAAACAACTTCTACCATACGCTTGAGGTTGTCGACAATGTGGCAAAGCACAGCGACAACCTTTGGCTGCGTTGGGCTGCACTGTTCCATGACATCGGCAAACCCAAGTCGAAGCGTTGGGAACCTGCTATAGGTTGGACGTTCCACAATCACAACTATCTTGGTGCAAAGATGATTCCGGGCATCTTCCGTCGTATGAAGCTGCCTATGGACGCTAAGATGAAGTACGTTGAAAAGCTTGTCGACCTGCACATGCGCCCCATCGCAATTGCCGATGAGGAGGTGACGGATTCGGCAGTACGCCGACTGATGAATGATGCCGGCGACGACATCGACGACCTCATGACGCTCTGCGAGGCTGACATCACATCGAAGAACGAGGTGCGCAAGAAGCAGTTTGCCGAAAACTTCCGTATGGTGCGTGTGAAACTTGCCGACCTGAAGGAACGCGACTACAAGCGATTGCTGCAACCCGTAATCGACGGCAACGAAATAATGCAGATGTTCAATATGCAGCCCTGTCGCGAGGTGGGACTCCTTAAGCAATATCTTAAGGACGCCGTTCTCGACAACCGTGTGCCCAACGAGCGCGAACCACTTATGGAGCTGCTCGTAGAGAAGGCGAAGGAAATGGGGCTTTCAATAAGTTGAGAGTTTTGCTTAGTTGAGAGTTGAGAATTGAGAGTTATGATTACCTTTGTGGTACTTCGTAACCGCAATATTATGTATACATTATATATATAGCATCACATATACAGCATCACATATATAGCATCGTAATATACGATAGCATATCATAACTTTCAATTCTCAACTCTCAATTCTCAACTATTGAGACTTTCAATTCTCAATTAAACAGTCTTATTCTTCATGCTCTGCTGCCTACGGTATTCTGTAGGCGACACTCCGAGATGACTCTTTGTGAATTTTCCGAAGAACGAGAGGTTGGGAAATTCCAGAATATCGGCAATCTCCTTTATCGACATATTCGAGTGGCTCAGATAGCGCTCAATGTTCTTCACCGTCGACTGATGAATCCATTCAAGCGCCGTTTTGCCCGTCACCGTCTTCGATACGAACGACAGATACTTAGGCGTTATGCACAGTTCGTCGGCATAACGCTTCACCGAGCGCACCTTACCCTCATTGGCAGACAGCAGGTCGGCAAACTTACGGAACAGCAGATTCGCCTGTTTCGTCTCGCCGCCGTCGTGCGAGTATTGCACATATGGGGCAATGATGGCAAACAGCTCGTATATGGCACACTGGAACAGGCTGTGCATAATCTCCTTGTGGAAATAGCCGTGCGGCGACTTTATCTTATGCACTATTATAGAGTAATACTTCGTGATAAGAGCCTGACGTTCGTCATCAAGGCTTATAACGGGATTGGTAGCAACATATCCTATAAGGTCGAGCACGTCGCGGTTGATGCGCATGTTGCGCTCGGCAGCAGCATACGACAGGCCGAATATCTTCGACTCGAAGTCGGGCGAAATCATATAATTGTTGTACACGTTGTTGGGCAGTCCTATCATCACCTCGCCAGCCTTGGCAGTGTATGTCTTGCCGTTGACGTCTACCTGCATACGCCCCTTGACACAGTAAGCCAACATAATCATGTCGAGTTTTACTGAGCCGTTCAGCGACTTGTCTCCTATTTGCTCGAATATCACGATGTCACCATCCGAATAGTCTGCCACTCCTTTGTCGAGAATATAGTCAAGGTCAACCTTTTGTTCCGAATTGCTGTTGATATTCATATATGTTCCTCCCTTATACGCGTTATTCTATTTCAAGTTCCTTTTCAACTGCAAAGATAGTCATTTTTACGTAAAAAAGAACATTCATGAAAATAAAATCTGACGTATTGAACAATAGACGTTTAGGGCATTGGCAAGCCATACGAAACACAAAGTATCGCCCCAAAGCGTCAGAAATGACAAAATAACGCGATTTTGCATCATAATTCACTCACAATTGTAACTTATTAATAATAAATATTGTAACTTTGCAACCAATTTTAGGAATTAGTTAACAAACAAATAAACATACAAGACATGAATGTAGCAATTGTTGGAGCGAGCGGAGCTGTAGGACAGGAGTTCCTCCGCATACTCGCAGAGAGAGATTTTCCCATTGACAACCTTGTGCTGTTCGGCTCAGAGCGTTCTGCCGGAAAGAAATACACATTTAAGGGCAAGGAGTATGAAGTGAAGCTCCTTCAGCACAACGACGACTTCAAGGACATCGACGTAGCCTTCACATCGGCTGGCGGTGGCACATCTAAGGAATTTGCCGAGACCATCACCAAGTACGGTGCAGTCATGATCGACAACTCGTCGGCATTCCGCATGTGCGACGATGTGCCTTTGGTAGTACCCGAGTGCAACGCCGAGGATACACTCAACCGTCCGCGCAACATCATTGCCAACCCTAACTGTACAACTATCATGATGGTGGTAGTGCTCAAGCCGCTTGAGGCTCTGAGCCACATCAAGCGCATCCACATCGCCAGCTACCAGAGCGCAAGCGGTGCCGGTGCAGCCGCTATGGCTGAGTTGCAGCAGGAGTACAAGGAGCTCGTCAACAACGAGCCTGTCACTGTTAGCAAGTTCCCCCATCAGTTGGCATACAACGTGATTCCTCAGATTGACGTGTTCACCGACAACGGCTATACCAAGGAGGAGATGAAGATGTTCAACGAGACTCGCAAGATCATGCACAGCGACGTACGCTGCTCGGCTATGTGCGTTCGCGTAAGCTCATTGCGCTCACACTCTGAGTCGGTATGGATTGAGACCGAAAGCCCAATCAGCGTTGAGGAGGCTCAGAAGGCCATCGCTGCAGCTCCTGGCTGTACGCTGAAGGACGATCCTGCCAACCTCGTTTATCCTATGCCACTTGAGACAGCCGGCAAGGACGACGTATACGTTGGACGTATACGCAAGGACCTCGCCGACGACTGCGGCCTCACATTCTGGCTCTCAGGCGACCAGATTCGCAAGGGTGCAGCCCTCAATGCTGTTCAGATTGCCGAATATCTGCACAGCGTAGGCCAGATCTAATCAAGCCCTTATAATATAAGGTACTCAAGTTTCGGATTTAGACTTCGAGTTTGAATTTATTGCATAAAAAAGGCTT
>URQS01000076.1 GCA_900550035.1 uncultured Prevotella sp.
CACACCCTCCTATGTGCTTTTTGGGCTTTCAGCCCGCTTTGTTTGACTTTTGACACATCCTCTTTAATCCCCGTCAGGAGCGTAGAAGTAGTCGTGCAATGGGTCGGGATATTCGAATATCTCGCCTTCGCGGAAGAAGCGCTTCATCTCGATTTCGGCTGTCTCGATAGAGTCAGAGGCGTGGATGATGTTCTCCTGACCGCTCATTGAGAGGTCGCCACGGATAGTGCCGGGAGCAGCCTTGCGTCCGTTGGTGGCACCAACTATGTTGCGCACTACAGTAACTGCGCTGTTGCCCTCAACGCACATGGCAATGACGGGAGCCGACTTCATCGAGGCTGTGAGCCACGGGAAGAAGGGACGGTCGATGAGGTGAGCATAGTGCTCGTTGAGGATAGCATCGTCGAGCTGCATCATCTTCAAGCCAACGATGCGCAGACCTTTGCGCTCAATGCGGTTGATTACTTCGCCGATGAGACGGCGCTGAACTGTACACGGCTTTAATAAAATCAATGTTTTTTCCATAAAGATAGTATTTAGTTGAATAAATATTTTTACTTCATATACAGTTTCAAGGTAGTGGTCTGGTCGCCCACTTCCACGTTCTTGGTTTCCAATTCGCCCTTGCCGTTTGTGAACTTTACTGTGTACGACTGGTTCTTCTCAACCTTGAATGTGAGTACGTCGTTCATGTCCTGCGTAGCGCCTGTGCTGCGACCGCCGAACAGCTTCTCTTCGCCCTTGAATACGTCCAGATTGGTGGCTACACGGTCGCCCGAATTCTCGGCATGCTCCTTGTCCTTGAACACCATCACTCTAAGGTCGACGTGATGCTCATCGGCAGGAGTGGCTGATAGCTGCGCTCTGTAAAGGCTTGTATAGCGGTCGGTAACGTTCTCGGCATGTACATAACGGATGTCCTTGTCCCATACCAAGGGGAAGTAAGAACCCGTAGGCTTGAACGACGCTGCGTATATAGCCTTGCGCAGGTCTTCCTTTATGGCCTTGCCGGCATCGGTCAGGAACCACGACTTGTCCAAGTCTTCCGAAGGATAATACTCGGTGAATCGCCATTTGCCGTCAATCCACACTTCGTTCCAGTTGTGGTTGCCACGGTCGTCGTACCACGCCGGAGTGCCAGCCACGCGCGATGGGATGCCCACAGCACGGAACGCATCGGTGAGCAATATCGACAGACCCGAACATGAAGCCATGTGCTGACGCATCGACTCGTAAGGAGCCTGGTCGGGTTTCTCACGCTTAGTGTTATAGTCGACCAGCAGTTCGTCGCGTACATTCTTATTAACCGAGTCGATAGCTTCGCGCATCGTCTTGCAGTTGGCTACGTATTTCTTGAAGCGTTCGTAGAAGTCCTTGCGCCAGTTTTCGCGATTCTCGTTCAGATTGACATAAGCCACCACGTCGTTGAGGAAGATGTCGTTGGGCACCTCTTTAGCCCACGGGAACTCAGCTCTTGCCTTATATGCATAATCCACATTCTCCAACAGGAAATTGGCAGTCAGAGCCTTGGCATCCCTTTCGGGCATATAAGCGATAAGGAAAGCCATAGCCTCCCTCTGTGTGGTAGGAGCCTGCTTCAATGCTTTCTTCAGTTCTTTGGCATTGCTGCCCGCCGTCTGCATGGTCTGGCTGATCAATTCCTGATACTGATTAGGCACACCGGCATACTTGCTTCCGGTGCAGGCAGAGAGGCATATTGCCAAAAGTACGATTAAGCTTTTGATTTTCATAATTTTTGTTCTTGGTCTATTTATGTATAGTTGATTAGTTTAACGTAGCAAATTTACATAAAAACTCACAATGTGCAAAACATTGTAAATATTAAAGATAGCTATTTTCTATTTATTTTTTGTGGTTTTACAATTATAAATCAGTAATTTTGCACCAATATGGATAATACAACAATAAAAGACTACGAGATAATGGCGCCCGTAGGCTCACGTGAGAGTCTTATGGCAGCCATACAGGCCGGTGCCGACAGTATCTACTTCGGTGTGGAGCAGTTGAACATGCGTTCACACTCTGCCAACCATTTCACCATAGACGATCTGCACGACATTGCTGCTATCTGTGCCGAGCACGGCATGAAAAGCTATCTGACCGTCAACACCATCATCTACGATGAGGATGTGGAGCTGATGCACCAGATAATCGATGCTGCCAAGAAGGCTCAGATTTCGGCTGTCATAGCGTCGGACGTGGCTGTAATGTCATACTGTCGTGAGATTGGCCAGGAGGTGCATCTGTCTACTCAGCTCAACATAAGCAACGCTGAGGCTCTGAAGTTCTACGCTCAGTTTGCCGACGTGGTGGTGCTGGCGCGTGAGCTGAACATGGACCAGGTGGCTTATATCTTCGAGCAGATTGAGAAGCAGCACATTTGCGGACCCAACGGCGAGTTGGTGCGCATTGAGATGTTCTGCCATGGAGCTTTGTGTATGGCTGTGAGCGGAAAGTGCTATATGAGCCTTATGAACACCGGACGCTCTGCCAACCGTGGCGAGTGCATGCAGATATGCCGCCGCTCGTACACCGTCACCGACAACGAGACGGGCACTCAGCTTGAGGTGGACAACAAGTACATCATGTCGCCTAAGGACCTTAAGACCATCCGCTTCATCGACCGCATGATGCGTTCGGGTGTGCGTGTGTTCAAGATTGAGGGTCGTGCACGTGGTGCTGAATATGTATATAATGTGGTGCGCTGCTACAAGGAGGCGATTCAGGCTGTGCTCGACGGCGACTTCACCGAAGAGAAGAAGGACGAATGGGACAAGCGTCTTGCCACTGTGTTCAACCGCGGATTCTGGGACGGCTACTATCAGGGTCAGACTCTGGGCGAATGGAACAGCAACTATGGTTCGAACGCTACGGAGAAGAAGGTGTACGTTGGTCGCGGCGTGAAGTATTTCTCAAAGCTTGGTGTTGCTGAGTTCACATGCGAAGCTGCGGAGTTCAGCGTGGGCGACAAGCTTCTCATCACGGGTCCTACTACTGGCGTGATGTATGTCGATGTGGACGAAATACGCTACGACCTCAATCCCGTACAGACTGCACAGAAGGGACAGCACGTGTCGTTCCGTGTGCCGGGCAAGATTCGCCCGAGTGATAAATTGTTTAAGATTGTTGTGGTTGAATAAGAAAAAATGAGCATAAACGAAATACAAGACGAAGTCATTGAGCAGTTTCAAGACTTCACCGACTGGATGGACAAATACCAGTTGCTGATTGACCTGGGTGGCGAACTGGAGCCGCTCGACGCTAAGTATAAAACCGAACAGAACCTTATAGACGGCTGTCAGAGCCGTGTGTGGGTGCAGTGCGACATGACCGACGACGGACGTCTGGTGTTCACTGCCGACAGCGACGCACTCATCGTTAAGGGCATTATCGCCCTGCTTATTCAGGTGATAAGCGGACACACGCCACGCGAAATTCTTGATGCCGACCTCTACTTCATCGACCGCATCGGACTCAAAGACCATCTGTCGCCGACACGCTCTAATGGTCTGTTGGCTATGGTGAAGCAGATACGCATGTACGCTCTGGCGTATGAAGCGAAGAAGAATTAGGAATTTTGAGTTTTGAGTTTTGAATTGGTCGGCTTCGCCGATTTGGAATTATTCAATTTTGAATTTTAATTATGAAATCGATATTCTCTATATTATTCGCATTTCTTGTGGTGGCAATGGCATGCTCGTGCATGTCGTGCAAGAGTTCGCGCAAGTCGGCTACTGAGCCTGACACCGTTGCTCTTGTAGGTCCGACATTCAATGCCGACTCGGCTTATGCCTTCTGTGCCAAGCAGTGCAGCTTCGGTCCGCGCTTGATGAACACTGAGGCACACGACAAGTGTGGCGAATGGATAATGAAGCAGTTTGCAGGCTACGGAATGAAGGTGGAGACGCAGGATGCCGAGCTCAAGGCTTGGGACGGCACTATGCTCCGTTCGCGCAATATATGGGCACGCTTCCGCCCCGAACAGACCACACGCATATTGCTGTGCGCCCATTGGGACTGCCGTCCGTGGGCAGACAACGACCCCGACTCGACCAATTGGCGCAAGCCCGTTATGGGTGCCAACGACGGAGCCAGTGGTGTGGCAGTGATGCTGGAGCTGGCGCGCGTCATAAGCAACGACTCTACACTCAACGTAGGTGTCGACTTCGTGTGCTTCGATGCCGAAGACTACGGTGTGCCGCAGTGGTCGTCGGCCCCCGACTCGCAAGACTCGTGGGCACTCGGCGCTCAGTACTGGGCAGAACATCAGCCCCAGGGCTATGAGGCACGATACGGTGTACTGCTCGACATGGTAGGCGGCGAGGGAGCACGATTCTATCATGAGTCTGTGTCGAAGCAGTATGCTTCAGAGATTGTAAATAAGGTGTGGCGCACTGCGTCGCAGATAGGCTACGGCTCGTACTTCCCCATGCAGGAAGGCGGCATGATAACCGACGACCATGTACCCGTCAATGAGAAGGCTGGAATACCCTGCATCGATATCATACCGTTCTATCCCGACTGCCAGCAGAGTTCGTTCGGCCCCACATGGCACACCATCAACGACACTATGGAGCACATCGACCGCGCCACACTCAAGGCTGTAGGACAGACAATGGTGCAGATATTGTATTCGGAAAAGTAAAAATAGAAAATGAAAAGAAGCAATCGCAACATAATATTGTTGGTCGTGTTGCTTGCGTTCTGCGCCATGTCTGCACGTGCGCAGAACAACGGCAGCCGCCGTGTCAACCCCGAGGATCGCGAGGTGGATTTGAATACGCCTACCCTGGTGCCTATGGTTAAGGTGGGCAAGGTGCTGCATGATGGCGACAGCATACAGTATGTCGAACTGAACACGCTGTATGTCTATCCGCAACTGACGTTCAACGACGAGCGTCAGCGGCAGGCATACAATCGTCTTCTGGCAAACATCAAGAGGGTGTTGCCCATAGCCAAGGAGGTGAACTCGATAATCATCGAGACCTACGAGTTTATGCAGACACTGCCAAACAAGAAGGCAAGGGAAGAACACATGAAACTTGTGGAGAAGAGTATACGCAAGGAGTATACGCCGCGCATGAAGAAACTGACGTATTCGCAGGGTAAGTTGCTGATAAAACTGGTGTACCGCGAGTGCAACTCGTCGTCGTATCAACTGATACAGGCGTTTCTCGGACCTATAAGGGCGGGTTTCTATCAGGCGTTCGCCTCATTGTTCGGTGCATCGCTGACAAAAAAATATGACGCAGAAGGCGTCGATAAATATACCGAGCGCATTGTGCGTCAAGTAGAAGCGGGACAGCTGTAAAGCTGCCCCGTTTTTTCAATTTATACCTTAAGCTTACGTGTAGGAATCCACGCTGCAGCCCATCCTATCAAGAGCACCGTGACGAAGACTATAGCCACGTCGTCGTAATGGACGCTCACGGGGTAGGCGTTGACTACGAACGAGCCAGCCGAATCGCCCATGTGTACCAGTCCGAACTCCTGCTGAAGCCAGCAGAGCAGCAGTCCGAGCAATATGCCCACGACGGCACCGATGGCTGAGATGATGCGTCCTTCGAAAAGGAATATGCTGCGTATCTGTCGGTCGGTAGCACCCAGGTTGCGCAGAGTGGCAGCATCCGCCTTCTTGTCGATGATGAGCATCGAGAGCGACGAAATGATGTTGAAGCATGCCACCATAAGTATGAACGTCAGGAAGACGTATGCCAGCACCTTCTCTATCTGCATGATGTTGAACGTGTCCGACTGCTGTTCGAACCTGTCGAGCACCCTATACTTCGAGCCGACAATCTCGCGCATCTGCTTCTTCACAGCCGCAAGGTCGCTACCCGGCTTCAGTCGTATCTGTAGCGACGAGAGCATGCCGTCCTGATCGAACAGTCGGCGTGCGAAACCTATGGAGCATATAATGTGGTCGCGGTCGTATTTTGCCTGATTGACGGCAAACACTACGCCCGGCGATATGAGCGAGTCTACCACAAATCCCTCCGACGGGTCAGCAAGTTCGGTAATCTGTCCGCGTCGTACGGGAGCGTACAGCTTCAGATAGCCCTCGAATCGTGCGCCCAGACCCATGTCCTGCGCCAGTCGGATGCCCGGAATGGCATAGAACAGATTGGCTGCCTGCAGCGAGAACTCACCGTCGCCGTACAGAATGTCGCCAATGTTGGTGAGCTGAGTGAAGTTGTCGTCGACACCCATAACGGTCACCATCTGCTGACGGTCGCCGTATACAGCCAGTCCTTGGTCTTCAAGCACGTCGGTGTGCACGCTTACTTCGGGCATCTTGCGTATCTGGTCGAGCACGGGGTCGTCGGCAGGTGCCGTTTTGCCTTGCGTCGGCACAAGTTCGATTTGAGGGTCGAAGTTGGTGAAGAACGACGCCACGAGGTCGTGGAATCCGTTGAACACGCTCAGCACAATCACCAGTGCCATCGTGCCCACAGCCACGCCTACCACCGAGATGGCTGAAATGACGTTTATTGCGTTAGTCGACTTCTTGGAGAAGACATAGCGTCGAGCTATAAAGAACGGGAAATTCATTTCTTCAGCAGTTCGTCAATGCGTTCGATGTAGTCGAGCGAGTCGTCGATGAAGAATCTGAGTTCGGGGATGATGCGCAGCTGGTTGCGTACGCGAGTGCCCAGTTCGTAGCGTATTGTCTTCTCGTTGGCTGTTACGTTCTTGATGAGTTCCTCGGCTTTTTCCGATGGGAAAATGCTGAGATAGGCTGTGCAGATGCTCAGGTCGGGCGACACACGGCAGCGTGTCACGCTCACCATAATGCCGTGCATGGCACGTGTCTGCGACTGAAATATAAGGCTCAGCTCCTTCTGCAGGAGTCGTGCTATACGATTTTGTCTTGTTTCTTGCATGTTGTTATCTGTTTAAATCTTTTTTATGTTATGCTATATTATATGCAAAGATAGTGCAAATTGAGCGCAATACAAAATGAAATGATGCCTTCTTGTTGTTTGTTGTGGTTTTTTTGTAGTTGTAGATAATACAAATCGTTCATATAATGTCAATTTTGTTACATGCAACAAAATTTGACATGCACGAACGGAATTTTAACTTCTGTCGGTTGCAGAGTTCCTAATTTTGCGGTGTCAAAACAACAAAACGACTTACGCACCTAAATTGGGAACGTTAGCAAAAACTTAAACCTTACATATTATGTATTCCAACAGCAACTACACAAAGTTATCGGCACTTATGCTCGCCTCATTTATGGCTATAGCAGCAAATGCCCAGAGCGACAAATCGTCGAAGTCATCCAACTCAAAGGAGGAAGGCAACCGCAACGTGATGCTCAACGCAGCAAGCGCCAACGGTCCGCGCGAGATTCAGATTGGTCTGCCCTCTGCCGACGTCAATGTATTGGAGAACGGTCTGCCCGTCACTTACGCCACCAATCCTCATCCCGTCAACGCCACATGGCGCTCGGACGCAAGCCTATCGCACGTAGGACTGCTCAAGATTTCGGAGACAGCGCAACCTCTTCGCCAACAACGATGGCGCTTTTGAGCTTGAAGCTGACGTTACACCCGACAATTCGGACGTTGTGGGCATCTCACTCTACAACGACAAGGAGGAGCGCACACTCATCTATCTCGACCTTAAGAAGAAGCGCATCGTGATGGATCGCTCGGAAAGCGGTCTGACCGACTTCGGCAAGCTTGCCGAGCGTCACGACATTGAGAAGCGTGCTGAGGCTACCGGCGAGATGAAGGGCAAACTCTCGCAAGACCTCGTGGTAAACTACAAGAACGACTTCGCCCTCGGTACATGGGCACCGCTCTCACTCTGCGGAGCAGAGAAGAAGACTTATCACCTGGATGTCTTCATTGACAAATGTTCTGTGGAGCTGTTCGTTGACGGCGGTCGCATTGCCATGACCAACCTCGTATTCCCCACCACACCTTATAATAATATAAAGGTGTACGCTGAAGGAGGCAAGGCAGAGGTAAAGAACCTCAAGGCTTATAAGCTGAACGAATAAAATAAAAGATATTATCTCAAAACTAAAGGATTGAGAAGAATATGCTAACCATAGGAGGCTACGGCGAAATGCCATAGCCTCCTATATTTGTTGCAGCAAGAATGCCACACCTCCTATAGTTGGTTTGGATTTGATTGTTTCTTGAGCCAAAGTTGGTTTGGATTTGATTGATTTTTGAGCCAAAGTTGGTTTGGATTTGAATATTATTATGTATCTTTGTGCTTGATATATAATCATTTAGATATGTTCAAACGAATAGCACTAAAATATCTCCGCGAATGGGCACAAAAGGACGAGCGCAAACCTTTGGTTTTGCGCGGAGCCCGTCAGGTTGGCAAGACAACACTTGTAAGGATGTTTGCCAAAGAGTTCGACAACTATATTTACTTGAATCTTGAAGAAAAAGAGAATAGCGAACTGTTTGCTGCCGACAACTCATTTGAAGATTTGCTATCAGGTATCTTCTTTAAGGCTAATGTACGCAAAGACAGCCAACGCACGCTGATATTCATCGACGAGATACAGAATGAGCCAAAGGCTGTACAGTCGCTACGATACTTCTACGAGAAGCGTCCCGACATCTATGTCATTGCAGCAGGATCTTTATTAGAGAGTCTGATGGGGCGACACATCTCTTTCCCGGTAGGCAGAGTGGAATATATGGCTCTTCATCCCTGTACGTTTGTGGAATTTCTCTCAGCAATAGGCGAGGACATGTTGGCTCAGCAAGTGGAGAATGTTACAGTTCCGCAATCGCTTCACAACTACACACTTGACCTTTTCAAGAAATACATGATAATAGGCGGATTGCCAGAAGTGGTTGCCAATTATGCCCAGTATCGCGACATGGTGCGCCTTGAGGGTGTATTCAACGCCCTGCTTTCGGGCTATCGTGATGACGTGGAGAAGTATGCCAGCAAGCCCAAAGAGCAAGACTCTATACGCTATATTCTGAATTATGGCTGGACCTCTGCCGCTCACCGTATTCAGTTTGCCAAGTTCACCAATTCCTCTTTCAAGTCGGCTGATGTCAGCAACGCATTCCGCACGCTTGAGAAGACTCTTCTTTTAGAACTTGTTTATCCTCTTACGTCGACGTCATTCCCGATACTGCCAGATTTGAAGAAAAGCCCAAAACTGTTGTGGCTTGACACCGGACTTGTGAATTATGTTGCAGGAATGCAGGAAGAACTGCTCTTCACCAACGATAGCGACGAACTGTGGAACGGCGACATTGCAGAACACATAGTAGCGCAAGAACTACTCGGAGCCTCCATGCTCTTTGGCGAGAAGCGTATGTTCTGGGTGCGCGATGCACGCAACTCTCAAGCAGAAGTAGATTTTGTAATACGCCACAAGTCTCACCTGTTGCCTATAGAGGTAAAAACGGGTAATAACTCAAAGCTGCGCTCATTACATCAATTTATGGAAGAATCGAAAGAAGATGTCGCCTTACGATTGTGGAACGGACCGATGACATCCGACACCATCACCCGAAGCGATGCCCGTGAGTTTACGCTGTATAACATTCCGCTATATTATGCAGGACATCTGAAGCGATTCTTGTCAACTATTGAATAACATAACACACAAAACGAGGGACAGGATTTATTCTCCTGCCCCTCGTTTTCGTATTGTACGCTCGGCATGAGCATTATCTAACGGGTGCAAGTCCCGAATAAGCCCTAAAAGCGGGAATTACATAGCCAAAAGCAAGGGTGTTCATCGTAAGGTGAAATCTGAAGGAAGCTGGCGGCAAACCTCATTAGATGCGGTATTAATAAATACCAAGCATACGAATGGGATAATACTCGCAAAGGCTATTGGCGCATAGCTGACAGTCTTATATTAACGAGGGCGATAAACAATAATAATCTGCGCTCTGCAGGGTATGCTACTTTAATGGAGGCGTATCTCGAATGGTATCCAAAATAGGAACCGCCGTATGCCGAACGGCACGTACGGTGGTGTGAGAGGTCGGTAAACACGAAAGTAGGAGATAAAACACCTATGATTAGTGTTTACCTCCTACTCGATTGCGCATGCCGTGCGCCACGAGGTGCGCGGCATGCCTGTCATGTGCGTGCGTTGGCCGTGTCACTGCCTCCACACCGACTTTATGGCGCGCACACGCCCCGTGGCGGCCTGTCCGTCGACAGTCACGCTGTTGTATATGCTCTTGGGATACACAAGCACCGTCTGCGCCATGGAGCCGTCGGCGGTGAACAGCTCTACCGACGACTGGTCGATGTAGAAACGCAGCGTGACACTCTCGCCCTCGGTGTTTATCGGGCCCTTGACCGACGGCAGCGAGAACATGCCGTTGAACGACACGTCGCCCGTCTGCTGGCCGCGATGGCCTATGACGCTGCGTGTGGCCGCGTTGTAGGTGTAGGCCATGCGCTCGCCCTCCTTGTTGGCGAGGGCTATCTCGGCGTCGCGGCCTGTGGGCACCGTAAGTTCCACCTCATAGGCATCGGCAGCGTCAAAGGCACTGGCTGTGAGGTCGTGCCACTCGTCGGCTATGCCATCAATCTCAGTCACGACATTGCTGCACAACAAGGGTTTGCCGCCGACATTCTTCAGCGACAGTGTGCGAGGCAGGGTGAAGGCCGAACGCCACGGCGACACGGGCGACGCGCCCACATACGACCAGTTGTTCATCCATCCTATCATGACCGTGCGGCCTTCGGGGGCGTTGCTCCACGTCACTCCGGCATAGTTGTCGGGACCGTAGTCGAGCCATAGCGGATAGTCGAGGTTGTCGGCATGGAACTCCTTGCCGTCGAAGTCGCCTACGAAATACATCGTGCCGCTGCCGATTGTAGGTCCGCCGGGGTTGACGCTCACGATGAGCACCCACTTCTTCTGTCCGTTGCAGTCGAACGGCAGAAGGTCGGGACATTCCCACTGTCCGCGCTTGCAGCGCGTGATGTCGGTGGTGAAGGTGCTGAGTCGGCTCCAGTTCTTGAGGTCCTTCGATGCCCAGAACTGTATGCCGTACTGATAGCCGAGAGCGAGCGACATTATCCACTGTTTCGACTGCTCGTGCCAGAACACCTTGGGGTCGCGGAAGTCGGCCATGTCAGTGTTGGCTATCACGGGGTTGCCGTCATACTTGTGGAACGTTTCGCCGCCGTCGGTGCTGTAGGCTATGCTCTGCTGTTGGTGGTCGCCGGCCGAGGTGTAGAGGGCCACGATGGCATTGGGACCGAAGCCTGCGGTATTATCCTTGTCGACTACTGCCGAACCTGAGAATATCTGTCCGAGGTCGTCGCCGGTAAGGGCCACGGGCTTCTCGGTCCAGTGCATGAGGTCGGTGCTCGTGGCGTGGCCCCAGCTCATGTTTCCCCAGTCGTTGCCGCTCGGGTTGTACTGGTAGAAGAGGTGCCATGTGCCGTCAAGGCAGACCATGCCGTTGGGGTCGTTGACCCAGTTCTTGGCCGGCGTGTAGTGCATCTGCGGGCGATACTGCTCGTTGTATCCCGATGCCGACGGCTGGTCGGGGGTTGAGGGCTGGTCGGGGGTTGAAGGGGCTTCGGGCAGCGGCATTAGTCCGTCGCTGTGTGAGTCGCTGCATGATGAGCACAGAGCCGTCGCCGCTGTAAGGAGTACGGCCAAAAGATATGTTGTTTTTTTCATGTTGTTGTCGTTGTTGAGGGTTGGCAAGGCCGTGTGCTCCTGCGCCGTGGCACGGCACAGGAGGTGCAGCCCTTGAAATCAATAATTATAATAAGCAAATCATATTCTTGTCGGTGCAAACGAGCTTTTTAGTAATTACTTGGTCCTTAGCGTGTCTTGAGATATTCAAGACTGTTCTTGGCGAGCTTGAGCACATTTTCCTGATAAGCGTTGTTCTTCGGATAGGCACTCTTGTCGGGTGTGCCGTCGTCGTTCTTCATCGAGAACTCGCAGCCGCCGTTGCCCACGCAGAGCACGGTGCCACGGAAGTCGGTGTTGCCCTGGCGCACCTCCCAGATGTTGAGCTGCGACACCCAGTCGATTTGCGAGTCCCAGGTGGCGAGCGGATATATGCCGTAGGTGTCGGTCACGATGCTGTAGCACGACATCTCCTGGTTGCCCTGGCCCGTGAGGGCGGCAGGAATATTGAAGAACAGGCAGTTGTGGTCTTCGGTCCATCCCGGGCCCTTCATGGCGATGAGCTTGGTGCGGTCGGTCTGCTCGGTCTCAAGGCCGCTGTATATGGGGTGCGACGACATATCGACAGAGAACTTGCCGCCGGGGTTCAGCTCCACAGCCATCTTCCACACGTCGCCGTTGTAGCCGCCTGCGCCGCAGCCTATGGTCTTGTCGTTGTTCTGCAGCATCTCGGTGCTCACGCGGCCAAGCGTTCCTATGTAGACCGTGGCGTGGCCCCATAGCAGCAGGTTGCCGCCGTCCTTGTACCACTGGCGTATGGCCGGCGTGGCGGCGAGCACGCTCTGCGGCATGGTCCACACGTCGCCCTCGTTGCCCGTCTCAAGGTCGCGCAGCCAGAAGAGCACGCGGTAGGGGGCGATGTCGGCGGCAGAGGCGATGTCGGCGAAGCTCACATACTTGGCCGACGGATACTGGCTGTGCAGCCAGAGCCATGCCGAAGCCTCATCGTCGTCGCCGTTCTTCACGAGGTCGTCGGCGGTGGCATAGGTGCCGAGGAAGCCTATCGTCGTCTTGCCTATGCGCAGCGACGAGGTGGCGGCGAGGGCCGAGCCCTTGTCGTTGACGGCGGTGAGCGACACGTCCCATGTCTCGCCGTCCTTCACGTCATTTATAGTGTAGCCGGTGGCGGTGGCGGTGAGCGTCTCGTCTATCACGCGCACGCCGCTGGCGGCATGCAGCTTTATAGAGGTAGCATCGGCAGCCTTGCTCCACGACACCTCGGCATCGTAGCCGCTTGCCGTGTCTACCTGCTTCATGGCGAGGTCGGTGATTGAGGTTGCGCCCTCGCGCGTGTAGGTCTTCACCACGCCCTGCGAGACGTTGGTTCCGTCGGTTGCCTTGAACACATACTCGTAAGGCACGTTTGTGGGCACGCCTTTGTGGGTGTAGCTGTTGCCCGTGGCCAGTTCGGTGGAGTTGAGCGTGCCGTTGCGGTAAATCTGCACCTGCATACTCTCGCCCTCGGGCAGGGCTGCCCACTGCCATGTGTAGTCGTCGCCCTGCAGCTGGCCTGTTATCGAAGCCGCATCGGGGGCGGCCACTGTCATGTCCGAACGGTCGATATCGTTGTCCTGACAGGCCACGGCAAAAAGGGCCATGAGGAGAATGACGATTGATGATATTCTTGTTTTCATTGTCGTTTCTTTTTATTGTTAGGTTATTGCGGTCGACTGGCGGGCAGGGGTTGCCGCCGCAGACCCGTCAGTCATTGCCTGAGTATCAGTTGTAGCCCTTGTTCTGCACGTAGAGTCCAGGCACATAGTAAAGCTGGTTGTAAGGTATCGGGAAGAACTCGTTCTTGCCTGCCGTGTAGTGAGCGTCCTTGTAATACTGGGCATAGGTCTGTCCGTCATACACGTCGTTCTGTTCCTTGGCGAAATAGGCATTGAGCGTCTTTGAAGCTATACCCCAGCGACGCAGGTCGAAGTAGCGTCCGTTCTCCATAGCCATCTCCAGTCGGCGTTCCCAGCGCAGACACTTGCGTGCTGTCTCCTTGTCCTGGAAGTAAGACTCAGGGTAGAGTGCTATTTCGCACTGATCCTTGGCGTAAGCGATGTGCTTGTCTACAGAGTTCTTCGCACGCTGGCGAATGTCGTTGATTATGGTGCGAGCCTCAGCAA
>URQS01000077.1 GCA_900550035.1 uncultured Prevotella sp.
ACAAGTGGCTTTATACATTTTTCTTTTAACGACAATAGTGACAATGATTGACAATTTTATAAATCATGTGCGCAACATATAATCTTGCTCTTCCTATTGTCAAATATTGTCGAACATTGTCGTTAAAAAACAAGGGGCATGATAATTTTGTATTTAACGACAATAGTGACAATGATTGACAATTTTATAAATCGTGAGTGCGACAAATAATATCGATTGTCTTATTGTCAACCATTGTCAACATTGTCGTTCTAAAAAAACAAGTGGCTTTATACATTTTTCTTTTAACGACAATAGTGACAATGATTGACAATCATTTTATAATATTCATGTGCGCAACTTATAATGTTGCATCCCCTATTGTCAACCATTGTCGAACATTGTCGTTCTAAAAAACAAGGGGCTTGATAATTTTGTATTTAACGACAATAGTGACAATGATTGACAATTTTATAAATCATGTGCGCAACATATAATCTTGCATATCCTATTGTCAACCATTGTCGAACATTGTCGTTCTAAAAAAACAAGGGGCTTGATAATTTTGTATTTAACGACAATACAGACAATGTTCGACAATTTTTATAATATTCAAGTGTGCAACTGCTAATGTTGCATCTCCTATTGTCGATCATTGTCTGTATTGTCGTTCAAAAAACAAGGGTAGGGCGTGTCGCTCTTGTCTCCTTTAAATTACGGATTGTATCGTACGAATGCCTCCATCGCCTCGTAGCAAGCCAGTCCCAGACTGTGATAAAGCTCGGCAGTGGCGTGGTTGCGGTCTTCGGCACGCTGCCAGAAGAGGCGTTCGTCGTTGCCGAGGAACGGTGCGCTCTCCATCTGCGAAGAGTGCTTGAGGATGCTGTTGCGTTTTGCACGAAGCTCCTCGGGCGACATTGGCACGCACATCTCGATGTTCTCGATTTCCCATTCAGCCCATGCTCCACGATACATCCATACGCGGCAGTCGTTAATCCATTTGGCGCCAGCCTGCTTCTCAAGGTCGAGCGCAGCCAGAACGGCATCGGTACACTTGCGGTGAGTGCCGTGCGGATCGGCAAGGTCGCCGGCTACGTATATCTGATGAGGCTTTACCTTCTGCAGCAGTTCGCGTACTATCTCCACGTCCTTCTCAGTCATAGGCAGCTTCTCAATCTTGCCCGACTCGTAGAAGGGAAGGTTGAGGAAGTGAACCTGCGAGAGAGGAATGCCGTTGTAGGTGCATGCGGTGCGAGCCTCGCCTCTACGGATGAGTCCCTTAATCTTGCGTACGGCAGCAGTGTCCATGTCCGATGCACGCTTCTCCTTGAAGAATCGCTTGATGTCGGCATACATATTCTTTATCACCTCGTCCTTGCTGTCGCAGAAAATCTGGTTGAAGCCGTTGACGAAGTGCATGAAGCGTGTCACCTCCTCGTCGCCCACAGCGATGTTGCCCGATGTCTCGTAGGCGATGTGTATGTCGTGGTTCTGCTGAACGAGTCGGCGTATTGTGCCACCCATAGAGATAACGTCGTCGTCGGGGTGGGGCGAGAACACTATCACGCGCTTCTGAGCAGGCATGGCGCGCTCCGGACGGTTGGTGTCGTCGGCGTTAGGCTTGCCACCAGGCCATCCGGTGATGGTGTGCTGCAGGTCGTTGAATATCTTGATGTTGCAGTTGTAAGCCGAGCCGAAGCGTGCCAGCAGGTCAGACAGTCCGTTCTCGTTGTAGTCTTTGTTGGTGAGCTTCAGGATAGGTTTGCCAAGGAGCTGGCAGAGCCATACCACAGCGGCGCGTATCGTCTTGTCGTTCCACTCGCAGTTGGTGACGAGCCACGGGTGGATGATACGTGTCAGCTTGCCGGCGGCAGCGAGGTCGCAGATGAGCTTGGCGTCGTTGTGTGTCTGAACGAATGTGGCAGGAATGGCGTCGGTTATCTCGCCCTCGATAATCTTCTGTACGATGTTGGCTTTCTCCTCGCCCCATGCTGTAAGGAACAGTTTGTGGGCAGAGAGCAGTGTGCTGATGCCCATGGTGATAGAGCACGGCGGAACCTGCTCAAGAGTGCCGAAGCTGTTTGTCATCTCGTCGCGCGACATCTGGTCGATCAGAATAAGGCGGCTTGCAGAAGATATGTGCGAACCCGGCTCATTACAAGCGATGTTGCCCATACGGCCTATGCCGAGCATGGCAATGTCGATGCCGCCTTCGGCAGCGATGAGCTGTTCGTAGGTGCGGCAGTGCTCATAGACGTCGTCCTGTGCAATGAATCCGTCGGGAGTGTGTATGTTCTCTTCCTTGATGTCGATATGGTCGAGCAGGCGCTCGCGCAACTGTCCGATGGCACTGTGCTTGCTGTCGGCGTTGAGAGGGAAGTATTCGTAGGCGTTGAACACCACTACATTGTCAAAACTCAGTCCTTCCTCCTTGTGGCGGCGTGCCAGTTCCTGATAGATAGGAGTGAGCGACAGACCAGTGCCGAGAGCCAGCACACACTTCTTGCCGGCTTGCTTCGAGCGTTTTATTTCCTTCTCTACGGCATCGGCTATCACCTTGACCCCCTCCTCTATCTTCGGGTATATGTCGGTAAAGATTTTCTCGCAACGTGTCATTTCCGAACGTTCAACTGCCGTACGAGGGCGGTAGTACTGCTCGGGTACTTTGTTAAGTACAATCTGTGAGCTTAAATGAAGATTCATAACAGTAGAAATTAGATTTATGATTGCTTTTTTTTGTTACGGGCGATTGAGTCGTGATTAAGGACGATTCACGCTCTTAGTGCCCCACTTCGAGGGCTTTGCGCCCATGGTGAGTTCGAGTGTTCCGCCACGTATTATATCCTTGAAGTCGATGTACGACTTGTAGTATCTGCGTCCGTTGAGTCGTGCCGACTGCACGTAGATGTTGCGGTCGGAGTTGTTGCGGGCTACGACAGTGAATGTCTTGCCGCCACCTACGTCGACCTTCGCCTTGTTGAACAGCGGCGAGCCGATAATGTAGCGTCCGCCTACGGGGGCAACCTGATACAGACCCAATGCCGACGTGATGTACCATGCCGACATCTGTCCTACGTCCTCGTTGCCCGAGAGTCCGTCGGGCTGGTCGTGATACATCTCGGTGAGCATCTTGCGCAGCAGCGGAGCAGCCTTGTCGGGGCGTCCGGCATAGTTGTACATATATATCACGTGGTGCGACGGCTCGTTGCCGTGGGCATATTGTCCGGTCATGCCCGACATGTCGGGCGAGGCGTTGGCTCCAGCGTCGCCCTCGGCGATGAACAGCGAGTCGAGCTTGCTCATGAATTTGCTGTCCGAACCGAACAGCTTAATGAGACCGTGTACGTCGTGCGGCACGAGGAATGTATACTGCCAGGCGTTGCCTTCGGTGTAGTCGTTGGTGCGGTGCTCGGCGTTGAAGGGGTTGAACGGAGTGCGGAACTTGCCGTCGGTGCCTATGGCGCGCATAAAGCCCGTAGTGGGGTCGAAGTATTTCGAGTACGATCGTGAGCGGTTGTAGAAGTGCTGACGGTCGGATTCTTTGCCCAGCAGTGCAGCAATCTTAGCCGTAGCGTCGTCGGCAATGCAGTATTCCAGCGCATTGGCAACGGTCTCGTTGGTAGGCACCTTGTCCCAGGGTATGTAGCCGTACTTCTTCAGAATGTCAAGGCTGCGTATGTCGGTGCTCTGTGTTGTCTTGAGGGCTTCAAACACTTCCTTCTCGTCGCCCTTGGCAAATCCTTTCAGTGTGAGGTCGGCAAGCACTATGGCTCCAGGATTGCCTATCATACAGTCGGTCTCGTTGCCCATAAGATGCCATACGGGCAGACGGCCCTGTTGGCGGTAGATGTTGAGGAATGTCTGCACGAAGTCGCGCTGCATATCGGGGAAAAGGAACGACATGAGCGGGTGGGCGGCACGGTAGGTGTCCCACAGCGAGAGCGTGGTGTAGTTGGTGAAGTCGCCACGATGCACCTTGCCATCGGCACCGCGATATTGTCCGTCGAAGTCGTTGAAGGTCATGCACGAGGTCATGAGGTGGTACATGGCAGTGTAGAATATACGGCGACGGGTGTTGTCCTTGGTGTCTATCTGTATGCGAGAGAGTTGGGTGTTCCACTCGTCGTCCACCTTGCTTACCACAGCATCGAAGTCCCAACCGGGCATTTCGAATTGCATGTTGGCTTTGGCTTTGTCAGGCTCGACGGGCGATAGCGACACCTTTACAATCAGTGGTGTGTCGAGGCTGTTGAACGACAGCAGTGCACGGTACATCGAATCGGAACGCTCCACGTATACGGGGCGTGAAAATTCCATTGTGAAATATATACGGCGGTCCTTAGCCCAACCCGTAGAGCGGCGATAGCCTATGAGTCGTGTGGGCGACTCCTGCGACAGCATACAGTCGGTAGGTGTGTCCCATCCTATACACTGCGACAGGTCGAGTGCCAACTGCTGCTTGGCTCCCTTGCCGAATGTGTAGCGGTGCATGGCACAACGCTTCGTAGCAGTTAGCTCTACGAGCACGTCAGGGTCGGTAAGTCGCAACGAGTAGTAGCCGGGATGCATGCGCTCGTTGTCGTGGGTGAAGAAAGTGGAGCGCTGGTCGGGATTGCTCACGGGCAGCAGGGCTATGTCGCCCAGGCAGCCTATGCCCGTACCAGATAGGTGCATGTGTCCGAATCCGATTATCTCGTTGTCGCTATAGTGATAGCCCGAGGTCCAGTCCCATCCGCGCAGAGGCTCTGTGGGACCTACGATGACGAGTCCGAAGGGAGCGTTGGCACCCATCACGGTATGGCCGTGGCCACCCGTACCAATATATTGATTGACATATTGCGTGAGATTGTCGTTGGCAGCACTTGTATTTTGTATTGTAATACTGAACAATACTGCCACCAATGCTGCAATTCGTAGTAGATGTTTTATATTCATAGTGTGGTATTTAGTAACTGCAAATTTACGGTTTTTACTTAGGTATTTGCATTCGTGATGTAAAATTTTTCTGTTAAAAAAAACAAGTTATGTGCAAATGTTGCTAAATGTAAAACATAATGACAAGTTATTGACGATTAGATAAGCAATAAGAATGTACTTTTGTAGTGTAATAAAAAATAACACGCATACATATTTATATGTCTATAAAATACAACTTCGACAAAATCATCGACCGCCACGGCACGGGTGCTTTGGCTGTTGACGTACTCAACGAACGCTACGGCCGACCAGACCTTACACCAATGTGGGTGGCTGACATGAACTTCGAGACTCCTGAGTTTATCACCGACGCACTGCGCCGCCGACTCGACCACTCGCTCTACGGATATACCGATATGCCAGCCGACTTCTGGCCTACGGTGACCAGATGGATTGCCGACCACCATCAGTGGAATGTAAAGGCTGATTGGATGCGATTCATTCCGGGCATTGTCAAGGGTATAGGCTTCGTTGTCAACGTGTTCTGCAAGCCCGACGAGAAGGTAATAATCCAGCCGCCAGTATACCATCCGTTCCGCCTCACTCCGCTGGGCAACAAGCGCCAGGTGGTGATGAATCCGCTCATCATGAACGAAGACGGATCGTACTCGATGGACTTCGAGGGTCTTGCCAAGGTGGCTGACGAGAAGTGCCGCGTGCTGATACTCGCCAATCCTCACAATCCGGCTGGCATCGTGTGGGATGTAGGCACCCTCAGCCGACTTGCCGACTTCTGTTCGGAGCGCGGCATCATCGTCATCTCGGACGAGATACACTGCGACATGGCTCACAAGGGGTTCAAGCACCATCCGTTTGCGTCGGTTTCGGAGCGTGCAGCCCAGTGCAGCATCACCTTCGGAGCACCGTCGAAGACATTCAACATTGCCGGTATAGTCAGCTCTTACTGCGTTGTGCCCAACGAGGAGTTGCGTCGCCCGTTCTTCGAGTGGCTCGATGCCAACGAATTGAGCGAACCTACCATCTTCTCGCCCATTGCCACCATTGCGGCATTCAAGTATGGTGAGGAGTGGCGCCAGCAGATGTTGGAGTATGTTGAGGCTAACATCGACTATGTAGACAACTTCCTCAAGACACGCATTCCGCAGATTAAGGCACTGCGTCCGCAAGCCTCGTTCCTCATCTGGCTCAACTGTCGCGCCCTGAATCTCGACCACGATGCGCTCAACCGCCTCTTTATAGACGGTGCACGTTTGGCTCTCAACGACGGCGAGATGTTTGGCGAGGAGGGCAGAGGATTCATGCGTATGAACATTGCGTCGCCCCGCGCCGTGCTGCAGGAAGCCATGGAGCGTCTGGAGAAGGCCGTGAAGGCATTGTAATATTTACGATAACAAAACAAGAAATGATTATGGAAATCACCGAACTGTATAAGATATTCAGCGAGCACCCCGTCGTAACCACCGACAGCCGCGACTGTCCCGAGGGTTCGTTGTTCTTTGCGCTGAAAGGCGCATCGTTCGACGGCAACAAGTTTGCCGCCATGGCACTCGACAAGGGTTGTGCCTATGCCGTTGTAGACGAGGCGGAGTATGCCCCTGAGGGCGACTCGCGCTACATTCTGTGCGACGACTGCCTGACTACGCTCAAGCAGCTTGCTCTCTACCATCGCCGCACGCTTGCCACACCTATCATAGGCATCACGGGCACCAACGGTAAGACAACGACAAAGGAACTCACCGCTACCGTGCTTCAGCAGAAATATAACGTGCTGTACACACAGGGCAACTTCAACAACGACATAGGTGTGCCCAAGACGCTCCTGCGCCTGCGTCCCGAGCACGAGATAGCTGTTGTGGAGATGGGGGCGTCGCATCCGGGTGACATCAAGGCGCTCGTTGACGTGGTAGAACCCGACTATGCCATCATAACCAACGTGGGTCGTGCCCACTTGCAGGGCTTCGGCTCGTTTGAGGGTGTGATACATACCAAGGGCGAATTGTACGATTTTATGCGCGCCAACCATGGAATCGACAATGCCGACAATGGAAAAATGCTGTGTGGCAGCAAGGCTCCGCAGAGCTGCGTGTTCATCGACAGCGAGAATCCTTATCTCAACGGCATAGCAGAGGGACTGAACCTCGTGAGCTACGGATGCAAGGACGACGACCAACTGTGGGTGAGCGGACACGTAGACAGCTGCTCGCCGATGCTCAACTTCACTTGGCGACACAACGACGGCACTGCCGTTGGTGCTCCGCACGCTACGCCGACCCATCTGATTGGCGAGTACAACATAACCAATATGCTCGCTGCCGTGAGCATCGGATTGTACTTCGACGTGCCTGCCGACAGCATCGTCAAGGCACTGAGCGCCTATGTGCCGTCCAACAATCGCTCGCAGTTTGAGCAGACTGCCGACAACCGACTCATCGTAGATGCCTACAACGCCAACCCAACGAGTATGGCTGCCGCCCTGCGCAACTTCGCCGACATCGAAGCCAAGGGCAAAATGGTGATTATAGGTGATATGAAGGAATTGGGAGAGGTGAGCCACGACGAGCATCAACGAATCGTCGACCAACTCAGAGAGATGACGCTCGACCATGTATGGCTCGTAGGTTCGGAGTTTGAGGGATGCGACACACCATCCGGCTTCCGCCTTTTCGACAATGTGGAAAAGGTGAAGGAGGCAATAGCCGCCGACAAACCGCACGACAAGTACATTCTCATCAAGGGCAGCAATGGCACCAAACTGTTCCAGTTGCCAGAGCTGCTGTAACGCTACGAAGGTGTGCAAGCATATAGATGGTGTGTCAAAAGTCACAGCAGTACGCCCCGAAGGGGCATAAGCCCATAGCCCAGGGCAACACCCTGGGTAAAAGTATCACAAATACCAATGCGCCCTGCAAGGGCAAAAGCGTTAATTATCAATGCTTTTGCCCTTGCAGGGCGTTTTGCTATTGTCTACTTGTACAGCTTGCATGAATATCAGCAAGCCAACAACAGAATGTAGTCTTAGTATTCGTCAACCTTCTGCGCCTTGCGATAAGCGTCGAGTTCCTTCTGCAGCTGCTTGGTTATCTTCTCATAACCGGGCTTTCCGTAGAGGTTGTTGAGCTCGTGCGGGTCGTTCTGAAGGTCGTACAGCTCGTTGTAGTTCACAGCGTTGTCCTTTGGCTCGAAGTAGCCGATGCTGATGAGCGACTTGAGTGTATTGTTCTCATTAGTTCCCTCAATACCCTGATACTTGTTCTCAGGCACTGCGTCGAGTCCGCCCTTGCCATAGAAGTGGATGAGCTTATAGCGGTCGGTGCGTACACCGTCGTGCTTGCGTACCATGTGGTAGGTAGGATAGTCGTAGTAGTGGTAGTAGATGCTTGAGCGCCACTGCTTCTGGGCATCGCCGTTGTCGAAGATGGGGAGAAGCGAACGGCCTACCATTTCCTGCGGCTTCTTCACGCCAGCAAGTTCGAGGAATGTAGGAGCATAGTCGATGTTCTGCACCAGCTTGTGGCAGACGCTGCCCGGCTTGGTATGTCCCGGATAGCTGATGATGAGCGGTGTGCGCAGCGACTCCTCGTACATGAATCGCTTGTCAAACCATCCGTGCTCGCCCATGTAGAATCCCTGGTCGGAGGTGTAGACGATGATGGTGTTGTCGGTGAGTCCGTTCTTGTCGAGATAGTCGAGCACACGGCCCACGCTCTCGTCGACACTTGCAATTACCGACATGTAGTCGCGGATGTAAGCCTGATACTTCCAGTTGTCAAGCTCCTTGCCCTTGAGGTTGGCTTCGAGCAGTTTGCGGTTGCGTGGGAAGTAGTAGCGTCCCCAAGCCGAGCGCTGAGCCGGAGTCATACGGTTGATTTCGCCCATGAGAGCGTTGTACGAGTCCTTGCTGTCCTCGTTGTTGAGGTCGAGCATTTCGGGCACCTTGAAGTCCTGCTCCCAGCGCATGTGCTTCGTAACGCTCATCTTCTGGGTGCGCACAGCCTCGCCGCGTGTGGCGTAGTCGTCGTAGAATGTCTCGGGCATAGGGAACTCCACGTTGTCGTACATGCCCAGATACTTCAGATTGGCCTGCCAGTTGCGGTGCGGAGCCTTGTGGTGCAGCATGAGGCAGAAAGGCTTCGACTTGTCGCGATGGTCCATGAAGTCGATGGCGTGGTCGGTAGAAAGGTCGGTGCTGTAGCCCTCTTCGACGATGTATTTGCCATCGGGGGTGTCGGTGCCGCGATACTGTGGGTTCCAGTACTGTCCCTGGTCGTTGTAGATATGGTAATAGTCGAATCCCTTAGGGTCGCATCCCATGTGCCACTTGCCGATGATGGCAGTCTGATAGCCTGCATCCTGCAGCAACTCGGTGAAGAATGTGCGCGATGTGTCGATGCCCTCGCCAAGCTGGCGCTGTCCATTCTGATGACTGTAAAGTCCGGTCATCAGACATGCACGCGACGGAGTAGAGAGCGAATTCTCGACAAATGCCTTGTCAAAACGCATACCGCGCTCGGCTATACGGTCGATGTTGGGCGTAGGTGCGAGCTTGCCAATGGCGTGTCCATAGGCAGAGATGCACTGAAAGGCATGGTCGTCGCACATGATGTACACAATGTTGGGGCGTTGTGCTGCAGCCTTCTTCTGTGCCTGCATTGTGGCTGCGAGGCACGAAAGGGCTGCTACTGAAATAATGGATTTGTTCATCAGAATGAATTAATGATTAATAATATATTTTTTATGTATTATTCTCAAGAGTTGAGAGTTGGTTTCGGTTGAGAATTGAAAGTTGAGAATTGAGAGTTATGATTAGCTTGATAGCTGTTCTTTTGCTACAATCTATCAATTGTGCAACATATCATAACTTTCAACTCTCAACTCTCAATTTTCAATTCTGTAAAATTCTCAATTTTTCAGTTTTCCCTTGCTACGCATGTACGTGCGCTGTCCGTAGATAGCAATCACGATGAAGCAGATGAACGGCAGGATGAACGAAACGTTGACGGCTGGCATGCCGAAGAGTTCGCCCTTGTCGATGATTGAAGCCTGGAGCGGTGGCAGCACGCTACCTCCGAGGATTGCCATGATGAGGCCGGCAGCACCAAACTTGGCGTCGTCGCCCAGTCCGGTGAGCGCAATGCCGTAGATGGTGGGGAACATGAGCGACATGCAGGCGCTCACGCCAACGAGACAGTAGAGACCGTATATGTTCTGCAGGGTGATGACTCCCGCTACAAGTGCGCCGCCGGCGATGGCAAGAAGCATGAGCAACTGGCCAGTGTTGACGTAGCGCAGGAGGAAGGTGCAGATGAAACGTGAGCAGCAGAATATGACCATTGCGATGATGTTGTATTGCTGCGACATAACCTCGGCAGCCTGTTCGCCCATTCCCTCAGCCATGAGTACGCGTGTGCCGTACTGGATGATGAAGGTCCAGCACATAATCTGTACGCCTACATAGAAGAACTGGGCTATGACGCCCTCGCGATAGTGTGGCATGGTGAAGATGCGGCGCAGTGTAGGCAGGAAGTTTATCTGCTTGTTCTTGTCGCCGTTCTTAGGCATAGGCCAGAACAGGATGATGGCGAACATGGCAATGATTACGAGTCCGATGGTGAGGTATGGACCTATGAGCACCGAAAGGTCGTACTCCTTCACTGCCTCAAACTCGTCGGGCGACAGATTGGCGCGTGTGGCTGTATCGAGCGGATTGAGCTTGGCCTGGATGAAGTTCATCGCTACGTACATGCCCAGAAGCGACCCCATCGGATTGAACGACTGCGCCAGATTGAGTCGGCGTGTGGCTGTCTCCTCTGTTCCCATTGACAGGATGTAGGGGTTGCTCGATGTTTCAAGGAATGAAAGTCCGCAGGTGAGTATGAAGTAGGCGGCGAGGAACGGATAGTACTCGCCCGTCATCTTGGCGGGATAGAACAGGAATGCGCCCAGAGCGTAGAGTCCCAAGCCAACGAGCACACCAGCCTTGTAGCTGAATCGGCGTATGAACATGGCTGCGGGGAAAGCCATGGCGAAGTAGCCGCCATAGAATGCCACCTGCACCATTGCGCCGTCGGTGGCAGACATGCGGAATATCTTAGAGAATGCCTTGACCATCGGGTTGGTGATATCGTTGGCAAAGCCCCACAGTGCGAAGCACGATGTGATGAGTACAAAGGGCACGACGTAGCTCACGCCGTCCTTTGATAGGATAGATTGTTTCATTAGATAGATGGTTGTTTTAGTTTATCGTGATGCTTCTCATCTCGTTGATGTCGCTCACTTCGCCTTTGGCGAGTGCCTGAGTGAGAATGTTGCCGATGGCAGTTGCTTCTACGGGACCAGCCTCTACTGGTATGCCGAGAGCCTCTTGGGTCAGTCGGTTGAGAAGTTTGTTTTGCGATCCGCCGCCGATGATGTGCAGAGTCTTGATAGGCGATGGCAGCATGGCGTTGAGTGCGCGTGTTGCCTCGGCGTATTTTGCTGCGAGCGATTGCAGTACGACGCGTGTGGTGTCGCCCTTCGACTGCGGAATCTCCATACCGTGCTCCTTGCAATAGTCGCAAATGGCATGCTGCATGGATTTGGGGTTCTGGAATTCGGGCGCGTCAACGGGTATGACTGACTTGATTGGCGACTTGTCGGCGGCTGCAAGCAATGGGTCGTATTGCTGTTCGTCGCCCTCGTCGCGCCATTCGGCCATCAGACGCTGCAAGAACCAGAGTCCGGTGATGTTCTGCAGGAACGTAATTTTGCCGCCTATGCCTCCCTCGTTGGTGAATTGTGCGCTGCGGGCTTCCTCGGTCAGTATGGGCGCATCAATCTCTACGCCGAGCAGCGACCATGTTCCCGAACTGATGAAAGCTACAGGATGTTCGTCGGCCTTGGCAGGTACGGCTGCAACGGCGCTTGCTGTGTCGTGCGAACCGACAGCAATAACGTCCACTTCGCCCAGTCCGGTCTCCTCGGCAATGTCGCGGCGCAGACGTCCGCGCACTGTGCCAGGCATCACGATAGGGCAGAAGAGATGGCGCGGCAGACCCAGACGGTCTATCAACGGCCAGTCCCATGTGCGTGTTTGGGCATCGAGCATCTCGGAAGTTGAGGCTATAGTGTATTCGGTGTTTGCCTCGCCCGTAAGGAAGAACGAGAAGAGGTCGGGGGTGAAGAGCATGCGGTCGGCTATCTGTAATTGCGGAGAGTCGGCTTTCTTCATGCTGAGCAATTGGAACAGAGTGTTAATCTCCATCACCTGAGTGCCGTTGACGGCATAGTGTTCGGTAGGGTCGGTAGTGCTGAAGAATTCTTCAGCCATGCCCTGGGTGCGTGCGTCGCGATAGCACACAGGATTGCCGATAAGGTTGCCTTGGCGGTCGATGAGCCCGAAGTCGACACCCCATGTGTCCACAGCGATGCCAGCCACGTCCAGTCCCAGCTGTGCGGCTTTGCGTAGTCCGGTCTTCATGTCCTCGAAGAGAGCCGGGAAGTCCCAGTATACATGTTCGCCCAAGCGCACCTGTCGGTTCTGAAAGCGGTGTACAAGTTGCATGGTGAGCTGCTTGCGTCCGCCCTCATTGGTTATAGTTCCGGCAATGACACGGCCCGAGCCGCCGCCGAAGTCGATAGCTAAATAGGTCATTGTTGTTAGGATAAAGGGGAAAAGCCCCACCCCGCTAGGGTAGGGCTTTTTTATTATTTTTTACTTCTGCTTCTTTCCCAGCACGTATGCTTCGAGGTCGTCAATCTCCTCAGCTGTGAGAGTGTTGTACTTGCCTCCGCTGAGAACTATGATGCGGCAAGCCATTTCGAAGAACATGGCACGTTCGAACACTTCGTCGAATGTTTTGCCACAAACCACCTGGCCGTGCTTGAGCATCAGAGCCGAGTTGTGATCCTTGAGTGCTGCCTTTACAGCCTCTGCCAACTCGGGTGAACCCGGACGGAAGTAGGGGATAACAGGTATGTCGCGACCTACGTGACACGGTACCTCGGCTGTAACGTTGAAGTCCTTCGGAGTCTCACTCATGCACGACACAACTGTGGCATACTTAGACTGGAAGTGGAGCACTACGTCGCAGTCGGGACGCTCGCGCAATACGCCGAGGTGGAAACCGCTCTCCATAGAAGGCTTTACGCCGTTGAGCACTTCGCCGTCGGCTACGCGGCAGATAGACACCTTCTCCTTAGGAAGAGTGGGCACCCAAGAGCCTGTTCCTGAAACGAGCGCCTCGTCGCCGATGCGCCATGAAATATTACCGCTTGAGCAAAGTGTCAAGCCTGCGTCGCCAACGCGATGAGCCTGGCGAAGAAATTCCTGTATCTGATAATCCTGTATCATTGTTCTTTTTTCTTTGAAAAAAGTTGAGAGTTGAGAGTTGGGAGTTGAGAGTTATGATTAGTTAAACTGTTAATATATAGCAGCTAATATTTTACAAATAAAGGTAATCTTAACTTTCAACTCTTAACTCTCAATTTTCAACTATGTGAAACTCTTTACTCTCAACTTTCAATTCTAAACTATATTAATTAAAACGCTCTTTTGTAAAGTTCGAGAATATCCTCCTCTGTAATGTCG
>URQS01000078.1 GCA_900550035.1 uncultured Prevotella sp.
AATCGGAACAACCAAGCAACTCAAAGAACTCATTTCTTTCCTCAGACCCCTTTTTGGAATTACGACCACGCAATGTATCAGCATACTTTTTCCATATCATATAGTCTGTATAGTTGAATACAAACAATGGAATATCAGCTCTGCCAGGCTGGTAAATAGACTCAAAAACAGCTTTATAGTCTATTCTATCTATCCCTTTATCATTCAACGCTCCATTCTCTATCAAAGCCTCATCAAAAGAATTCGGCTTAGGAAGATTCCTCTCGCTAAGTCTTTCTGCATTCAGATAAACATGATAGAAATACATGTCAGCAAGACGCTGCAAGAATCCAAGATACTTATCCTTAGAAGCCCTGTAATCTTCAAAGAGATACATCATGGTATAGACAAGATAGTTTTTACGTTGTTTAGGCGTAAAAGCAACCTCGAACATTGAGAGCAAATGCACCATCTCTTCCTGCACTTTGTCGTCTGTTGACAAATTCACAGGATAGCCCTTACGATTTTCGAATTTATAATACTGTAACTTCCATGGATTATCACCAGACAACTCTTTATCGGAAAGCGTATGGTGAATAACATAGTTGTCAAGTAAATATCTTGCCTTAAGCAGATTGAAAGCAAAATCTCTAACGAAATTCGGCTTTTGCTCTGGTAGCATACTGTCCAAAGTATTTTTGAATTCAATAAGCAATTCTTTGTCGTCCAGTTTAAAAGCCTTGTAATCAAATCCTGATGTTTTCATCATGGTAACTTTCAATACTATCAACAAGAAATTTGGAAAATCGATGATAGACTGAAACCTGTCATTCTGATCGGCCTTGCAAGATGTATCTGCCTTAGTAACTGGATTACGCAAAAGATTCATGATAGTTTCTTTTCCTTCCGTTTCATCCTGCTGAGGTATTTCCCCAAAATCTCTTATACAGAAATCCTGCATATTGCTTCCAAACACAATTTTGTCAGGGAAAATCTGCTGAATATAGACATTCATTTCGCTGCATGCCTCCCAAACACGGCAAAAGGTTGCCAACTGCTGTTTATTCAGATACTGTCCGAGCATGGATTTTACTATCTCATGTTTCTCCAATTGTTCGCCACGAGAGTTCATTACCTCAAAGTAATGGTTTAGATTCACATCTTTTGGAACATCATAATGTATGAGTTTCACGTGCCGCAGGAAATACTCCTTAAAACCTTCACGCTCATCAGACAAGACGATAGCATCCAATGCCTTGTTTGCATATTTATATCCATTTCTAATACCACTATCAGACTCATCGCCCAAAACCAGACCTTCATCCAGTCGCTTTATTGTAGAAGTAGATGTGCTTCGGGCACTATAAGTTAATCTGTTTCGGACTTCCTTTATACCCAAAGCTTTGATAACAAGGTAAATGGTTGTGAGTCTTTGCTGACCGTCAATCACCTCGTACTCTCTGTCATTACGCTTGTATGTAACCAAAGTACCAATATAATATGGTGCAGTAGGATTCTTCTGCCACGAATCATACACATCCTTTACCAACGCCAATATCTGATCTTCCTCCCAAGCATAATTGCGCTGATACACAGGAATCTTATAGGTTACGACATCCTGACTTTCCAAATAAATATCATGTATGGACATTTCTCTCAATGGTAGTTTCTTTTCCATAGTCACTTTGTGTAAAATTGATTAGACTCGAAATAGTGGAGATAGTTTACAAAAACCTCATCACCATCCTTTTTATTTATCCCCGTCTCTTCATTAGCGAGAGATTTCTTCAACCGATTTGACAATTCGTATTGAGATAAAGGAGACAATTTATCCGCCATCATACTTAATAGTGATATTGGAGTATCAGAATCAGTGATAAGTTTGTATATATTAAGCGAATTGACTTTATCGCTATTTTCAAGCACATAGTTTTGAGCAGATTGCCAACCAAGATTATCGTATTGGGCACGCAGCGAATAAGCCCAAATGAAAGCAAAAGTAACAAACTGCTCAAACAGTTCAATATCTACCTTCGTTGGAAATGTTGCAGGACAGAAGCGGTCAACATACAGCAGCAATGCCGTATCGAAGAGCAGGCGGGTTATCCTGTTTCCAATTCCGCGATTGAAATAGCTGTCCAATGTCTTCACTATCACATCTCCTTTGATATAGAAACCTTCATACTGACTATTATCCTGAATATCTTTCAGAATCTCATAGTAGTGCTTCGTGTAGTCGAAGAAAGGTTTACCTGCAATAATCGGCGTGTTCAACTGAAAAGCATTGACCTCACGAGTTCCTGATACGAAAGGCATAGCCGATGAATTGACAAATTCAGCATACGAGTAAGCTCCCTTATAAAACTGAGCATAAGGAGTACGGGCAGTTCTCGTAATCCCTTTGAACTTGAATATATTATGTTCGCTGAGCTTATAAGTCCAATTGCCGTTGATCCATTCCTTGATACGATAAAGATAGTCGCCAAAGAAAACAGCCAAATCGTGTTGAGGAATCTTCTCCCATTCCTCAACTATCTTTTCTGTCTTTGCATCATCAATACCTACCATTTCACGCAAATGATAGGCCTTAAGCAAATCATGAGGGTACAACGCTTTGCCTCTGGCATTCTGCGAATCAAAGAATTGGAATGCTTCTGACAAATCATCGGTAATAACAACTATTAGTTCACATTGGTCTTCTATGTACTTACGCAACTGCTTGATGTTTCTTTCATGATCCATCTTGTCATCTGCCTCACCTTTCGCACCTACTCTACGCCTAAAAGCATTATAATTATTGGGAACATTACGACGACTATATTCATTATTGAAAACCTGTTGACCGAGAAAATCAATCGTTATAGTTTCCCCAGTCGCTTTATAAAGGGCATAGAGAAGCAATGAAAAGGTTATTGTTCGCTGCTGACCATCCACGATGTTGTAGCGTTCATTACCATTCTCATCTTTGTCTTTATGCAGGATTAATGTACCCACACGATAAACCTCCTTATTCTCGTTTTTTGCCTCAGTAATATCATCAAGCAACTGGATGGCATTTCGCGCAGTCCACTTATATGGACGCTGGTATTCGGGAATATTCAATTTGACATTCCCGATAAATTTACAATCTCCATTTCTTGTAATTTTATTTTGAATCAACAAGTCACCTATAGTTGTGATTGATAATATTAAATTATTCATGTCATCATATTTAATCTAAATTATACACATTGATGGATGTTAACTTACTTCCTCATAATTCAATTTCTTTGTTTTTTAAATTGTTGTAAATATAGTCAATATCCAACTATTCAACAAACTTTTCTATAGAATTTATTCCTATTCATCTTATTTTCGTCTTTTCTATATATCCACTTCATCTGCTCACCATTATTTTAAAGACAAAGTGATGACTATTATGTGCAAGTTAGCATGGAAGTTCGGGAAAAACATTGTATATTTGCAATAAGAAACTAACGAATTGGGGATTATGGTAGAGACAAACAACAGAAGATTGCCAGTAGGCATCCAGTCTTTTGAGAAAATAAGAAAGGAAGGATACCTTTATGTTGACAAGACTGATATTATCTGGCAACTTGCCAACACAGACAAAACATATAATTACTTAAGCCGCCCACGCCGCTTTGGCAAATCGGTGCTTGTCGATACTCTCGAAGCTTACTTCACAGGAAAGAAGGAACTCTTCGAGGGATTGAAGATGATGGAAATGGAGAAAGAATGGGTGAAGCGACCTGTCATCCGACTTGATATGAGTCGTGCTGGCGCAGAGCCAGATACTTTGCGCTCTTATCTCAATAATATTTTCAGACAATATGAAAAAGAATATTCATTGGTTCCTAATCCTACAGATAGTCTTGCCGACCGCTTCAATGCAATAATCGTGGGCTCGTATGAACAGACAGGACAACAAGTGGCTATCCTCATAGACGAGTACGACTCCCCATTGCAGCATTCATGGAAGACTCCTCACCACGAAGCATGTACCAGCATCTATAGAGAGGTATTTGCCATATTGAAAGCCGACGACAAATACGAGAAGTTTGTCTTTATCACAGGCATTACCAAGTTTACGCAAATCTCACTATTCTCTGTGCTCAACAATCTGAGCAACATTAGTTTTGAGCCTGAATATGCTGCCATCTGCGGTATTACCAAGGAAGAGTTGCTACGTGACTTCAAGCCTGAAATCAACAAGTTGGCAGAATATGAGGGCTGGACATTCGATGAAGCAGTAGCACAGTTGACAGCATATTACGACGGCTATCATTTCAGTCGCCGCAACATGGTAGATGTATTCAATCCATTCAGCCTCATCAATGCTTTGGCAGATTCTGACCTTAAGAATTACTGGGCTTCATCAGGTGCAACCTCGTTACTTCCTAAGTTCGTGGACGATATGGAGCTAAAATTACGAGAATTTGATCCTTGTACCATTCTTCGTCAAACTATAGAGACTTCTGATGTAACTGGAGGTGGCGCAGAACTGTTCCTCTATCAGTCGGGGTATCTTACAATAAAAGATTACCAGATGGGAGTTTACATCTTGGGGTTCCCTAATAATGAAGTAAAACAAGCGCTTTACGAGACGGTTTTACCAGCACTTACCTTACGAAGTTCAGGTGATATCCAATCTACCCAGTCCGGTCTGTTTCTCGCACTTCAGCTTGGCAATCTTCCCGAAGCTATAAAATGCTTGAAAGCCCTTATTGCTGATGTACCCTATAGCAACAAGAAGCTTGCAAGCATGGATATGGAGGAGCGCTATCGCCTTATAATGAGTACAGTTTTCAATGCCATCGGTTGTAGGGTGGAAGTAGAGAAGATGATTGCTACGGGCAGAATAGACATGGTTGTGCAAAATACCAATTATATATATGTATTGGAACTGAAGCTAAGCAACAATGGCGGTATTGACGCAGCAACCGAACAAATAAGAGCCAAGCAATATGCCGAGCCGTTCAAAGCAGATAAACGAAAAGTCGTTGCTCTTGCCATAGAATTGGATGAGAAGGGAAAAGGATTGGTAAATTGGAAGGAAGTGCCGAATATAGCGGCAAGTTCAATATAGATATAATCCCGAAAAGTGACATTTTCGTCGTTATTTGTCTTACTTTACCACTGAAACCTTGCAATAAGAGGCAAATGGTCGCTAAAACCATTTAGATATCGAGGTCCGAGATAATTGCGACGCGGTTTTACACCGCCATATTTCTCATCTCTTTCTATCAGAAATTCGGCATCATTGACATAACACTCTGTTGCTATATCAGCCAAAGGTCTACTCACAAGTATGTGGTCAAGACTACCCCACAAGCCTTGATAGCGATAAGTTCCCTTGGCACCATTGCGTCCCTTGGCACCTTTCGATACTTCGATCATACGCTTGCTACACAACAACTGTATACTCTCCGAATTGCTATAGTCATTGAAGTCGCCAGCAACGATTATCTTTGCTTCTGCCGACACATTATTATATATTGAGTCTACCACAGCCGCCACCTGTCTGGCAGCAGCCATACGGAACGGACGCGAAAACTTCTCGCCACCACGACGACTCGGCAAGTGCGCCACTATGACATGCAAGGTGTCGCCCGAAGCTGTCACACCCGACGCATACAGAATGTCGCGAGTTGGCCGCATGCCCTTTATAGGGTTCACTCTGACGCTGTGACTCCCTATCAATCTGAACGAATAGGGCGAATACATAAGCGCCACATCAATGCCACGCTCGTCGGGCGAATTGGTCATCACATAGTCGTATCGGGCATTGCGCAACAGGCTACGTCGTGTCAAATCATGCAGCACACTGTCGTTCTCTACCTCGCATAGAACCACCATATCTGGCAACTGCCACGTCTGCTCCTTTACGCCACACGATAAGATGGTCTGCCCTATCCTATCAAGCTTCTGCCAATAGCGAGTACGTGTCCAATGATACGCTCCATCCGGCAGAAATTCCGTATCATTCTTCAACGAATCGTGCCTACAGTCGAAGAGGTTCTCGCAGTTGAGTTCTACGAATGTGAAGAGGGAGATTAGAAGCATTGATAGAGTCATTTGTTGTAGTTTTTTTATAGATTCAACTTCAAGGTATAAGCATTTCTACAAAAGTAAGAATTATATTTGAGTTGTCAAACACCTGAAACGAAAACTTTCATAAAGACAAACCCAAAGCTACAAGCGGCTCTTCTCCTCATTACCTGCACCTGTACCTTTATACTTACTTTTTGCTGTATTGAAGTTATACGATAAGCTCATACCTACACAACGCTCATAGCCATAACAGTCTTTTTTCATTACGGTATGGCTGCCATACATTATCCATTTCTTTTTGTTTCTACTTTTATAGACAAGCTTTCCGTAAATCAATCACCCCTAAAATGAAGAAATATTCATGTTAATTTTTGGGAAAACATTGTAGCCTATTTTATACAAAGGTAATAAAAAAAACAGTCTATTATGCTTAATAAAATATAATAACCTAATTGTTTTTCTATGTTTATTTGGTCGTATGTGTCGAAAAGTGTAGCTTTGCGATGATTTTATGTGTCAGAAAGTGTAATATTTTGCTATTATTATGTGTCTAAAAGTGTAAATCTATGAAAAGAAAGATATATACTCAGCTTGTAGATTGGAAGAACCAAGAGCATCATAAGCCATTGATATTAAATGGAGTAAGACAATGTGGAAAGACTTATATTCTAAAAGAATTCGGTCTGAATGAATTTGATAATCTTGCTTACGTCAGTTGCGATAGAAATGAGAACCTGCATGCTATATATGCAGGCGACTTTGATACTGCAAGAATCATTCGAGGATTAAGTGCCTTGACGGAGTGGATATAATCCCTGGCAAGACTCTTATATTCTTGGATGAGGTGCAAGCATTCCCACAGGCATTGGAAGCATTGAAGTATTTCTGCGAAGATGCTCCAGAGTATCATATAGTGGTGGCAGGTTCGCTATTGGGTGTTGCCTTGCATGCAGGTGTATCCTTTCCGGTAGGCAAGGTACAGACAATGCGTTTATTCCCTATGGATTTTGAAGAATTCCTAATGGCTATGGGCGAAGACCAGTTGCTTAAACTAATGCACAGCAAGGACTACGAATTGATGAATGCGTTCCACGAAAAGTTGAAAGACTATTTGCGCCAATACTATTACGTGGGTGGAATGCCTGAAGTAGTGAAGACGTATGTAGAAAACAGATTGCTAAACCAAGTGCGCACTATACAGAACGAAATACTCTCCAACTATGCCAGCGACTTCTCCACACATGCTCCTACGCAAGAGGTGCCACGCATAGACATGGTATGGCAGTCGATATTGGGTCAACTATCTAAAGAGAACAAGAAGTTTGTGTATGGTGTATTGAAGAAAGGTGGCAGAGCCAAGGAGTTTGAACTGGCAATACAATGATTGGTAGATGCTGGTTTGGTGTATAAGATAACAAAGGTGACAAAGCCGGAATTGCCCTTGAAGTTTTATGAAGACTTGTCGGCATTCAAGCTTTATCTATGCGATTGTGGACTGATGGGGGCTATGGCAGATACAGCTGCAAAGGATGTGTTGCTTGGCGATAACGTGTTTACAGAGTATAAAGGAGCGTTCACAGAACAATATGTTCTTCAACAGTTACTTGCGTCGGGCATCAATCACATCTACTATTACAGTTCCGATACCTCTCGTATGGAAATGGATTTCCTTGTTCAACGCAATGGTGCCATATTGCCTATAGAGGTGAAGGGCGTAACAAGCATAAAAGCCACTTCATTGCACAATTATCTTATGGAACATCCTGACATATCAGCCATACGCTATTCAATGTTGCCATACCGCCAACAAGAGAATATCACCAATATGCCACTATACGGAGTTTTCCTCTAAAAAACATCGGTCAAGCAAAGTAGTTCATCAACCTTTCGTTGATAACACTTCGCTTGACCGATTGTCATTTATTTATGTTAAGAGAGAGTTTCCATAAACCCAAAGCTACAAGCGGCTCTTCTCCTCATTTCCTGCACCCGTACCCTTGTACTTACTGCGCTTAGCATTGAAATTGTAAGTAACCTGCAAGCAGACATTGCGAGTGTAATTGTAACAGTCTTTCGTTGTGCCCGCCCCAAGTCCGTACATCGTCCAGCGCTCCTTTACCGTCTTGAAGATGTCATTTGCAGAAAGATAAATTATCCATGTGCGGTTGGCAAACGACTTGTCAAACTGCAGATTTACGCTGTAACCACTCTTCATCATAAGAAAACCTTCGGCATGAGTTGTTGAGGCATTAAGGCTGATTGCCGCGTTCATGGTTTCTGTAAGAGCGAATTTGTTGTTGAGCGAACAAGACAGCAAAGGTTTGCTTAATGCCTTGCTGGCGCCATACTTCTTGGTATCGAAGAACTGCTGACTATAATTGAACTTCCACGTAGGACGGAAGATGCCGAACTTTGGCGAAACATTTACAGAAGCATAAAGCAGCTGGTTACGGTCGAAATTCAATACTGTGGTATAAGCAAACTCCTTTTCTGGATAGACATACTTTGTCCACACCATCACATCCTTTAGATATTTATATCCAATGGAAATATTCAACCACTTGTACATTATCATGGTCTCAGCATTGAAAACCTTTTCTGGTTGCAAGGTAGGATTTCCACCTTCATACAAGAAACGGTTGTCATACTGCATGAAATTACTCAACTGCCGATAGCTTGGACGGTGTATCTTCTCGTTGGCATTCAGTTGCCAATGCCAGTTGCCCTTGTTCCATGAAACGCTGAGATTAGGAAAAAAGTTGTTATACTTTCTACTAACATCGTCCTGCTTAACTCCATCAGACAGATAGTCACGGACGATATTCTCGTAACGCACACCAAGTCCTACAGTCCACTTGTTGAGAACCAGTCCGTACTGTGCAAAGCCGGCAATATTCCTTTCATGGATATCCGTCTTTGTGGATGGCACCAACTGCTCTTCATTTAGAAACGTTCCGTGCGAGTCTGTCTTCGACATCTCCGTTCCTACAGACATATTTCCTTTCCACAAAGGAATGTTCACAACCAACTTGCCTGCCCACATATCGCTATTCTGGCGATTGCTTGAGTGTACCTCCTGATTGCCCAACTCCTTGCTGATTTCAAAGCCCTCATCATTACGCCTGTTTTTGACAGCATAATATGTGGCGTTAAAATCAACACCTACATGTCCAACTTTTCCCACATAATACACATCGGCCTGATGCAGGCTAAGAGAAGGCTTCATAACCTCATTCTGATCAATGCTACCCTGTGCCATACCATTCAGCAATACATCCTGTCGGCTAACACTATTCGTCCTACCTTTCAACATACCGTAGTAGCGATAAGAGCCACCAACAGAATTGCTATCATTAAGCGAATAATCGGCTGAGAGTTTTTCCGACAAGAAGCGGTTGTTAGTATCCAAATGAATCAGCTGGTCATTGTAATAATGCTTGTCGGGCAAATAGATATCGGTAATCAGATTATTATCCTCGCCGTCATGTGTACCCATAGTCCATATACTATTGGCTATCTCGAATTTCTTGGTCTGATATCTGGCGCTGATATTTTCGTAATCCGCCATCCATTTATTGTATTTACCATAAGCGTCCGTACGCAAGCTGAATCCATTGGCACGGCGCTCTTTGGTACGTATACGAATTACCGACTCCACCTCCCCATCATATTCTGCACCAGGACTTGTAATCACGGAAATCGACTTGATGTTGTCGGGAGTGATGTTTACAATCTCATTATTGTCATGTACACGTTTGTTGTTGATATAGATAATCGGCGCTCCTTTACCAAACACGGATATCTTTTGTCCATCAACCGATACACGTGGCAATAGGTTCAGAACATCAAATGTATTAGCCATCTTAGAGAGCAAGGTATGCTCTATGGCTACTTCCATTCCTCCAGGCAATATTTTATATTGAGGTCTGTCACCCTTCACCACAACGCCTTTGACAATCATGGTTTTGGGGTGCAATCTGATGACCCCCATCTCTGTATTGTTGTATATACGACTGACTGTCTTATAACCAATGTATGAGATTCGGGCTAACACCTTTCTGGAGTTGGAAGGAATTACAAAGAAGCCATTCTCATTGCTCACTCCATGTCCTACGATTGTAGAGTCAATGGGCGACAGCAAGGCTATTGTTGCGTATTCGGCTGCATTGCCTTGCTCGTCTACAATGCGTCCCTTATATCGCAGCGTTGACTTCTGTGTGCATTCCACCATAATATTATTCTCCACTTGCGTCATCCTAATAGGATAGAAGCCTATCAACTGCATAATGGCATTAGGAACATTCGAGTTGCGGATGCTCTTGGTCACCTTAAAGTCCTCCAACTCATCATACACAAAGTTGATGGTGTACTTATGCTGATGGGCATTCAAGTCCTTCAGCACCTCAGAGAACGACACATTATTATATTGTCGGGTAATGCGCTGGGCGTAAGAATACTGAACCAAAGTCAGCAGGAAGAAGATGAGGAACAGGCTGATTGTCTTGCCGTTATTGGGTGTAGTCTTGAATATGTTTTTCATAAGATATCCTCCCCTTTTATTTCACTATTAATATTCCTTCGACGTATTCTATCTGTATGCGATCGAAAGCATTCAACAGCTCCATATTCTGCTCCAAAGTCTTCGTCTTGTTCCAATTGAAGAAGAGACGCACGTGCTGTGTGTTGGCATTCATATATTCCACTTTGACTTGATAGAAGTCTGCCATCTGCATAAGAATGGTTCCTAACTCAGCATTGTCAAACACCACTGGTTTCATGTCGAGCGAGTCTTTAGGCTCTGTCGTTATAGCTTTAAGACTGTCGTTGGCTAATTGTTTAGAGTTGGCAGTCTGTTCTGTAGCAGCTTTTTCTTCCACGACTTTGTCTGAAGTTGAAAAGTTTAACCAACCGTTCTGCACAGCAGCCAAGGCTACACCCGAAAGAAAGATGATGCCAACGATGGATGCTGCAATCTTCATTCGGTTGCGATAAGAACCATTAGAAAACTCCTTCCATGCCTTATCCACGTCAACCTTTTTTGGCGTGGCTTTCTTGCCAGCCATTCTTGCCATAGCCAAGTCGCGTAGAAACTCCTTCACTTCCTCATCGGCAAGCAAGTGTTCTATTTGCTCGTCTGTATATTTCTCGGGATGCTCCTGCATGTCAAAGAGCATAAGCCGTTTTTCGTCTTTGTTCATGTTAGTCATTGTTTTACTCATTTTATACGTTGGATTTCATCCTTCGATTTCTCGCCATGGCATAGCCCGAGCAAGCTCGGCTCTGCTCATCTGGCTTAACGAAATCGTTCCTTAATCCAGTCCATTGCCTTAGAGATATGGTTGAACACCGTCACCTTGCTCACTCCCACTTCATCAGCCACCTCCTTATACGACTTGTCTTGTAGATAGCGCAGACGGAAGATAAGCTTACGGATTGGAGGCTCAAGGTCGTCGATGAGAAGCAACAGCTGTTCGAGACGCTCGTCAGTATCTTCAGATAGAATAACGTCGGCATCATCAGTCAGCAATCTCGCCACCCTTTCCTTCACGCTCTTGTGAGCAATCAGGTTAAGACATCGGTTGCGTACGCTTCGCATCAAATAGCCTTCCTCGCTCTCAGGCAATAGAACTATATTATCAGCAAGAATCTGCGTGAACACTTCGCTCACCACATCCTTGCTTTCGTCGTCATTCGAGAGAATGCATCTGGCCAGATTGTACATCTTCTCATAATGCCGGCGAAACATCTGTTCTATGTCCTTTTCATGTGTCATATATCCTATATACAGTTGAGCAAAGCAAAAAACTAAGCAAAACAATGATTATTTTTGAAAACATAGGCAAAGGTAAAATAAAAATCAAATAAAATAATGTACTTTTGCAGTCAAATAATCAGAATAGCTTATGAATAAAGAAAAGCACGATTTCTTTCTCCATTCTAATGAGGTGAACCATATCAGCAAGGAGGATTACGACAAGATAGAACTGTTGGTGAATGCGACAAAGGCCTTTGCCCGCAGCACCTACCAGTGTGTCTATATCATCGACTATTTTCACCAGGACTTCATCTATGCGTCAGACAACCTCGCTTATCTCTGCGGATTGGAACCCGAGCAATTGATGGAGGCTGGCTATCAGATGTATATAGACCATGTTCCGGATGCTGATCTGCAAATGTTGCTCGAAGTGAACAAGAAAGGTTTTGATCTTTTCAATGAATTGCCTATGGGCGACCGCCTGGACTATACCATCTCGTACGACTTTCATCTTACCAATGGCAGACATAGCCGATTGATTCATCATCACCTCACTCCGATACTTCTTTCTGATGATGGAAGAGTCTGGCTTGCCCTCTGCACCGTATCATTGGCAGCAACCGATGAACCGGGACACATCATCATGCAGAAGAATGGTGAGCGTAGCTATTTTGAATATTCCACATTGCGCCATAAGTGGGAAAAGAAAGAAGGCATAACCTTGAGCGAGACTGAGAGAGATGTTTTGAGATTGTCTGCCCAAGGTTACACGATGAATGATATTGCCGACCGACTATGCAAGTCGGTGGATACGATAAAGGCTTGCAAGCGCAACCTTTTCGCCAAGCTTGGCGTGAAGAACATTGCCGAAGCGCTGTTTCATGCCACGAACTATCAGATGCTATAATAGCAATCATATCTCTTCCAGCAATGGCGAGAGATAGAACTTCGGGAAGTATTTCACCTCCTTGCCTTCCGCAAGGTTCGCGAGAATGTTGGCACAATAGCCGGCGGCTATGTATGCCCCGATGCCCAGTTGTGGGAAAGACTCATTGGAATAATGCATGATGGCTTCATCTATCCAAGGCACAGGCATCTGCCAGAACATACCGTACTGCGAGATATACTTGCCCAGTGAGCACCGGAAATCATCCGAACCTTTTTTCACTACTTCGCTGAATGGATAGCCATTCGGTTTCTCTACAGCGAGAAAGGCAGCCTTGCCAAGATTGACGGCATGGATAACTGTAATGCCCC
>URQS01000079.1 GCA_900550035.1 uncultured Prevotella sp.
GCCTTCTTTACTTTGGGTCTTCAAGGTCTAACGACTTTGGAGACCTTTTTTTATGCCATTATGCTACGCACTATACATTATTATATACGTACATTATATAATATATGGCTTGTTTACATACTTATTCTAAGCCCGTCATTAAAAAAACTAAAAATTAGGGTAAATCCTATATCGTTTTAGGGTTTTCCCCATTAAACCTAACAAAAGAAGCATTAATTTTGCAGTAGATAAATTAGATTTGCTTTCAAACCATGCAATGTTTTGCAGGTTTTTGCATTCTAATAATAGATAAGATATTTAAATGTAAGAGATTATGGATACACGGTTTTTATTGCTTTCGCTTATCCTTGGAGCTATGCCGCTCTGTATGGATGCTCAGGATGATGTCTATTTCACTCCAAAGAAGAGAGCGAAAACAGACATCACGTATAATAATAATGAAAAGAAGGAAGTCGGTTGTCCTACCTACTATTGTGGCAGCAATCGTGACATTGACGAATATAATCGTCGTGGCAAACTGAAGAGCTACTATCAGAAGATTGGTACCGACTCGTTGGGCAACGACATTATAGAGTTTCGTGAGGGAGACGGAACGTATGGCAAGGCCGACCTGGATTCTACCATAACAATATATCCCGGTTCGGAGCGTTACTATGACGACGATATGGACAGCGACTTCATGTGGTCGCGTCGTATGAGCCGTTTTGACGGATTCTACGATCCGTGGTTCTACGGCAGTTATTGGGGACGTCCCTATTGGCGTTCATATTATGGATGGTACGATCCTTGGTACGACCCATGGTATGGTCCTTATTACTCTGGATGGTATGGTCCATACTACTCTGGTTGGTATGGTGGCTGGTACAATCCTTGGCACTATGGCTACTATGGATGGTCATCGCCCTATTGGGGTTGGGGCGGATGGTATCGCCCAGGTGTACGTTATATAGCAGGTGGTCCAACTGGTACACGCAATCACTCGGCAGGCGGTCCGATTTCAAATGGCAGACGCTATGGCGTGTCTAATCGCAACAGCTACGGTCGTGACTACGACATGAACAATAGCAATCGTCGTGGCAGTTTTGGCAGTCGTCGTTCTAACAATTCTACACGCAACGACCGTAATACATTCGACAACTATCAGCAGCAGACACAGCGTCCGATGTTTGAGAACCAAGGCAACTTCGGTAGCAATCGCGGCACATTCGGAGGCGGTTCAAGCTTTGGCACTAACAGAGGTTCGTTCGGCGGAGGCACAAGAGGCGGTGGCTCAATGGGCGGAAGCCGTGGCGGATTTGGCAGTCGCCGATAATGGTGCCAATATTTAAAGGTTTGGCTATATACATATATATATAATGTAATGTTTATTGATTAGTAAGATATGAAAAAGATACTTTCTATAATGACTGCAGCGATGCTTGGCACCGCTGTCAGCGCACAGGAGACATACGACAATGCCCAGCTTGCATCGAAAGACCTCAACGGTACTGCACGTTATGTAGGTATGGGTGGAGCAATGGAGGCACTCGGAGCTGATATTTCGACTATCGGCACCAACCCTGCCGGCATCGGTATGTTCCGTCGCGGTATGGTGGCTGGCTCGTTCGGCTTTAATACTCAGCAGAATGTCAAGTCGTTTGGCAATGCCAACAAGACAAACATGAGTTTCGATCAGGCAGGCTTTGTATATTCAATGCGTTCGGGCAGACATTCGATGGTCAACTTCGGCTTCAACTACACCAAGAGCAAGAACTTCGACCAGATACTCACAGCAGCGGGCAAATTGAACAATGCCTCGCAGAACAAGCTTTCGGCAATGAAGAATGCTAATGGTGTGTACACATTGCAAGACAAGAACAACGGATTGGTAAGCAATTCGGGCGCATACAGTCAGGCTGACTATCTGTATAGCAATGTACTCTTCAATCACTATGATGCAACTAAACCTGATGATCCTAACAATGCTATGCTTTCAGAAGGTAATAAGGGTGTAATCGTAAATAAGCATACAGGTCTACCCGTCTACTACAACGCTACCGGTTACGACTTCGGACGCTCTACTACAGGATACATAGGTCAGTATGACTTCAACGTTAGCGGCAACTCAAACGACCGCTTCTACTGGGGATTCACAGTAGGAATATACGACGTTCACTACAACAGCTCATCATTGTATTCAGAGAGTCTTGTTGACGGCGACAAGGCCATCGGTGACGTAGCAATGAACGACGAGCGCAAGATTACAGGTACTGGTTTTGACGTTAAGGCGGGCTTGATATTCCGTCCGGCTGAAGAGTCGCCGTTCCGTATCGGATTGTATGTACATACCCCTACATGGTACGACCTCACCACTCGCAACTATACAGTACTCGAAAATAATACCAATAAGGCTTATGGTTCAACCGAACGTGGCAAGTCAAGCGAGTCGTACGACTTCAAATTCTACACTCCTTGGCGTTTCGGTGTGAGCCTCGGCCATACCGTAGGTAACTATCTTGCACTCGGTGCCACATACGAATATGCCGACTATACCACCAACGACATTCGTGTCAACGATGGGGGAGAGGTTGACTATTGGGGCAACTATTACGAGACAAGTTCGCGCGATGAGGCTATGAAGCAGAACATCAAGAACTCGCTCAAGGGCGTACATACCGTGAAACTCGGTATGGAGTTCAAGCCCGAGAAGAACTTTGCTGTTCGTCTTGGCTACAACTATCAGTCGGCTATGTACAACAAGAACGGATTTAAGGACGGAAGTCTGGAGTCGTATGGCACATACTACGCTTCGACAACCGACTATACCAACTGGAAGGACACCCATCGTTTCACAGCAGGTGTAGGCTACAACTACGGCAAATTCTCGTTCGACCTTGCCTATCAGTACAGCCAGACCAATGGCGACTTCTATCCATTCATGAGTTATGTTGACGGCTCTGAGCCTAAGTTCGACAATGTATGCGATGCAGTCAAGGTAAGCAACAAGCGCAATCAGCTTCTGTTCACAGTAGGCTATAAGTTCTAATCACATTTAACGGTGCAAAAGTTTGGCGTAATAAAAAAAAAGCCTTACCTTTGCACCGCATTCAGAAAATGTGAGCAAGCCGATATGGCTCAGTTGGTAGAGCAACGCATTCGTAATGCGTGGGTCCCCGGTTCGAGTCCGGGTATCGGCTCCACACTTTCTTGATAAATCAATCAGACTGTTGCGGTAATAGCTCAGTTGGTAGAGCACTAGCTTCCCAAGCTGGGGGTCGCGGGTTCGAACCCCGTTTACCGCTCGTGCAATTCTCGGTAAAATCTTTCGTTTTAAATAATAGGGCGGTTGTCAATTTTGGCAATCGCCTTTTGTTTTTTTACTATTTAAGAAGTGTCAATTGTGTCATATTATACTGCCATATATGTCATTCTTCCACTTTTTGCCACTTGCAGCTGAAAGTAAAAAATGCGGTAAACAATTTTTTGGCACGTTTTTGGCTATATGCTAACCGAACACAGACGGCAAACGTCGCGAGGTTCGCAACATAAATGAATATAAACAATTAAAATCATAAGAATTATGAACATTAAACCATTAGCAGACAGAGTGCTTGTACTTCCTGCACAGGCAGAAGAGAAAGTTGGCGGAATCATCATTCCTGATACAGCAAAAGAGAAACCGCAGCACGGTACTATCGTTGCCGCTGGCAATGGCACTAAGGATGAGGAAATGATTCTTAAGGAAGGTGATGAAATCCTTTACGGCAAATATTCGGGCACAGAGTTTGAAGTTGAGGGTACAAAATACCTCATCATGCGTCAAAGCGACGTTCTTGCCGTAGTTCAGAAGTAATTCAAAACTCAAAATTCTTAATTCAAAATTCGCGTAAGCGAACAATTCAACATTCAACATTTAACATTCAACATTTGAATAATCATGGCTAAAGAGATAAAATACAATATAGACGCCCGCGACCTGTTGAAGAACGGTGTAGACAAATTGGCTAATGCTGTTAAGGTTACACTCGGCCCGAAAGGTCGCAATGTAGTTATCGAGAAGAAGTTCGGTGCTCCGCAGATTACAAAGGACGGTGTTACCGTAGCTAAGGAAGTAGAGCTTGAGGACAAGTTCGAGAACACAGGTGCCCAGCTCGTTAAGAGCGTAGCAAGCAAGACTGGCGATGATGCTGGTGACGGTACTACAACAGCTACCATCCTTACACAGGCCATCGTAACAGAGGGCTTGAAGAACGTTACTGCTGGTGCCAATCCTATGGACTTGAAGCGTGGTATCGACAAGGCTGTTGCAGCCGTAGTAGACCACATCAAGGAGACTGCCGAGATTGTTGGCGACAACTACGACAAGATTGAGCAGGTAGCCACCGTTTCTGCCAACAACGATCCTGAGATTGGCAAGCTCTTGGCTGACGCTATGCGCAAGGTATCGAAGGATGGTGTTATCACTATCGAGGAGAGCAAGAGTCGCGACACCAGCATCGGTGTTACTGAGGGTATGCAGTTCGACCGTGGCTACTTGAGTGGCTACTTCGTTACAGATGCCGACAAGATGGAGTGCGTTATGGACAACCCATACATCCTTATCTACGACAAGAAGATAAGCAACCTCAAGGATCTTCTGCCTATCCTGCAGCCAGCTGCTGAGAGCGGACGCCCAATGCTTATCATTGCAGAGGATGTTGACTCTGAGGCTTTGACCACATTGGTAGTAAACCGTCTGCGTGGTGGCTTGAAGATTTGTGCTGTTAAGGCTCCTGGCTTCGGCGATCGTCGTAAGGCTATGCTTGAGGATATTGCTACTCTTACCGGTGGCGTTGTCATCAGCGAGGAGAAGGGCTTGAGTCTCGACAAGGCTACACTCGACCTCTGTGGTACTTGTGAGAAGGCTACTGTAAGCAAGGACAACACTACTATCGTAGGTGGTGCCGGTCAGAAGGAGCTTATCGCCGACCGTGTTGCACAGATCAAGAACGAGATTGCCAACACCAAGAGCTCATACGACAAGGAAAAGCTCCAGGAGCGTCTTGCAAAGCTCGCAGGTGGCGTAGCCGTTCTGTACGTTGGTGCCAACAGCGAGGTTGAGATGAAGGAGAAGAAGGACCGCGTTGACGACGCTTCTGCGCTACACGTGCAGCAATGGAGGAAGGCGTTGTCGTTGGTGGCGGCACAACATACATCCGCGCTCAGAAGGAGCTTGCAGAGCTCAAGGGCGAGAACGCTGACGAGCAGACAGGTATCAACATCGTGCGTCGTGCTATCGAGGAGCCGCTTCGCCAGATTGTGAAGAACGCCGGTGGCGAGGGTGCTGTTGTCGTTCAGAAGGTTCGCGAGGGCGAGGGCGACTTCGGCTACAACGCTCGCAAGGACGCTTACGAAGACCTCCGCGCAGCAGGTGTCATCGACCCGGCTAAGGTGGAGCGCGTAGCTCTTGAGAACGCTGCTTCTATCGCAGGTATGTTCCTCACAACCGAGTGTATCATCTGCGACAAACCAGAGGAGAAGGCTCCGGCTATGCCGATGGGCAACCCGGGCATGGGTGGCATGATGTAATCAGACCGAAATCACAGATTGAATAAAACACAGAAAGAGTCCCTATTCCGTAGTGGAGTAGGGACTCTTTTTGTGTTTCTCCTTCGTTTAATATGCCATTACTTTCTTGTTTAATCTATGTTAATTAGCCTGATAAACAATAACTTTGTTGTATATTTGTAGGTGGTTCCTACATTTAATGATTTTGTTCGACAGATGAGAACCTAATGTAATAAACAAGTAATAAAATGGTGAATAAGAACTCTATAAAACTTTTTGGCGGCGATAAGATTCGTGCCGTTTGGGACGATGAACAGGAAAAGTGGTATTTCTCTGTTGTTGATGTCGTGGCGGTATTGACGGAAAGCAAGGATTTTCAGACCGCAAGAAAGTACTGGAACAAGCTAAAACAGCGTTTGAAGGAAGAGGGTTTTGAACCGGTGACAAATTGTCACCAGTTGAAAATGCCTGCAGCAGATGGAAAGATGCGCTTAACAGATGTTGCTGATACAGAGCAACTTTTGCGTATCATTCAGTCTGTGCCTTCACCAAAGGCTGAGCCGTTTAAGATGTGGCTTGCTAAAGTTGGAACAGCTCGACTTAATCAGATGCAGGATCCAGAGCTGAGTATTCAGCAGGCCATGATAGACTATAAGCGATTGGGATATTCTGACAATTGGATCAACCAGCGACTGAAAAGCATTGAGATACGCAAGGATTTGACCGACCAATGGAAACTTCATAATGTAGAAGAAGGAGTGCAGTATGCTACTTTGACCGACATCATCTATCAGTCATGGGCTGGCAGGACATCAAAGGAATACAAGAAGTTGAAAGGCTTGAAGAAGGAAAATCTTCGTGATAACATGACTAACGAAGAATTGGTTCTGAATATGCTTGCAGAACTTTCTGCAACAAGCATAACCAAAGCCAAGAATCCCCAAACGTTGGATGAAAACAAAACTTGTGCAAAAGAAGGAGGTGATGTGGCTCGTGTAGCAAGAGAACAATTAGAATCGAAGACAGGGCGATCGGTTGTTTCTCCCCTCTCAGCCAAAAGATTCTTTGAGGCTCAACAGCCCAAAGGAAGATTGGACGACAAAAGTGCTTGTGGCGAGGAGCAAGATAAATAATGTATATAAAATGACACTCCACCTTGAAAGCATTGCTTTCTGAGGTAGAGTGTCAAATTCGATGTGGTCGGAACTTTAATATATTGTTAAGGTTCCATTTTGTCTTCTTTTACTTGTTTTGATTATACTTCTTCAACAATCTCTTCGATAGCCTTACGCTTATTCTCTGCACGCGGACAATCGTCGGCGATATGTCCGACGGGGATGATTACCACAGCTCCGAAGTCGGCAGAAGGGAAGAGACGACTCATGATGTCGGTGTCGAAGTTGCACACCCAGCAAGTGCCAAGATTGCGCTCCGTTGCAGCGAGGCACAGATGTTCGGTAGCAATAGCCACGTCGATGTCGCCGTGCTGCTTGTCGTCGTAGCGGCGTGTCCAGCACTCGCTGTTGTTCTTCATGCACACGATGTAGAGCGGAGCAGTGCGGAACCAATCGCGGTCGTATGCCTGCCAGAGCTGTTCCTTAGCCTCCTTGCTGCGCACGACGACAAATTTCCACGGTTGGCGGTTGACAGCCGACGGAGCCAATCGCACGCACTCGAGGATGTATGCCAAGTCGTCGTCGCTTACCGCCTCGTCAGTATATTTGCGTGCCGAGAAGCGGGTTTGTGATAGTTCGAGAATATTCATACGTTCGGCTTACTTCTTTGTCAGCACATACAGTTTGGCTGTTTCGCCCTCAGGCTCATTGCCGAGCGAGTCGGTCATGATCACGCTGCTGTTATCCTTAACCTTGTAGAAGGTGTGCTCGCCGCTCGACGGACGAACAAGCATCAGTACGCTGTTGTCGAGAACCTCCAGCACGCCGCTTGCCTCGTCGTGACCATCCTTGCGGTCGATATAGTCCTGCTGCAGCTGATATGTGCTGTCGGCGTTGATAGTGAGCACGGTCTTGATGCCCGGGCAGTCGGCTGCAGGCAGTGTGCCCTCGTATGTGCCGGCAACGGCAGCGAGGTCTACGCTTTCGGCAGCTGTTGTGTCAGCCACGCTTGTAGAATCGGTGTTCGCTTCGTTCTGTGCGGTGTTCTTGCCATTGCAAGACACCATCAATGCTGCAGCCAAGAGTGCAGCGTACATAAGATTTCTTTTCATATCTTTTTTTGCTTATCATTATTTGTGGCGCAAAATTACGTATTTATAATCAGATACTGTCTGTTGGTGTTTTTAAAAGTTCTAAAAAGATATTAGGGAATGGAAAATTCCCCAAGAGCCGACTCTTGCAGAAAATAGAGCAAGGCGAAAGAAACATACTTGCCATACCGTTGCTTACATATATAAATAAGGCGTAAATAACTAAAAAGCAACATTATTCACAAATAAAAAAGTTAGCATTATGGCAACAGTAAAAGTAAAATTCCGTGCATCCTCGGTGCCAGGAAAGGAAGGCACATTGTATTATCACCTCATCCATCAGCGCAGTCTGCGCTGGATTAGTACCGACTATCATGTCTTTCCTGACGAGTGGAACGACAAGAAGTCGGCTATCATTGTTTCTAACCGCAACAACCGACAGGCACATCTACAGCTAATCCAGTCGCAGACAGATTGGGAGATGAAGCAGATGCAGCGTATCATCCGTGATAAGGATGCAGAGGGCATCTCTTATACTATTGACGACATAGCCAAGGAGATACAGCAACTGCCATCGAGCCTGAGCGTTTTTGCTTTCTTTCGCCAGCAGATAGTCAAGAAAGAGCAAATGCAGTGCATCGGCACCAAGAGTAACTATGTCAGTGCTGCTAACCGTTTCATGGAGTTTCGTGGTAATGAAGACCTTACCTTCTCACAAATGACAAGCGAGATGATGGAAATGTATCAGGCATGGCTATGGAACAGAGGTGTCGGACAAAACACTGTAGCGTTCTATCTGCGAACCCTCCGCACCCTCTACAACAAGGCGGTGGAAGCAGGGCAAGCTCCACCTAATGATATCTTTTCTCACGTGCAGACCGCTAACGTGAGAACAGCCAAACGTGCCATTACTGTCAAGGAAATTCGCAAGATAGAGAAATTGGACTTGCCAAGAGGTTTCTCCCTTGACAAGGCACGAGACCTGTTTCTTATCAGTTTCTATCTGCGTGGAATGGCATTTGTAGATATGGCGTTTCTGAAGAAGACAGACTTAAAATGTAGTATGGTAAACTACAACCGTCGCAAGACCCACCAAAACCTCAATATAGAGTGGATGAAACCGATGCAAACCATCATCGACAAATATGCCGAGCAAACCAAGGACTCTCCTTATCTGCTACCCATCCTGACAGGCAAGGAATCCTCTCCATACACCGCATATCGCAAGGTGGAGCACAACACCAACTATAACCTGAAGAAAATTGGTGAGATGGTAGGCTTGAAGATACCGCTCACCACCTACGTGGCACGCCATACCTGGGCAAGCGTAGCCTTGCACATGAACATCCCGATAGCCACCATCAGCGAGGGTATGGGGCACAACTCCTTCAAGACCACACAGATTTACTTACAGTCGTTAGACATGGCAACCATCAACGAAGCCAACGCACGGATTATAAGAAAAATCCGATTAAGCGAGTGCAATGAAAAATAGTTTTCAGATTGCTGAGCGTGAGGATTTTATCAAAGGATTTTAAAAGATTTGTAAATAAATGGTCGCATTTACACCATCCCGAAATGATGGGGGAAATGTTTAGCAAATTTCACGCTTTCTTCTTATAAAAGAGCAAAAACAGCCGAAACAAGTGCAAATCTGCCACTTGGAGAAATCATCAAAGGCAGATTTGCTAAACATTTGCGTGATTTTTTTAGAATGACTAACAGAAAATGATAAAATCTAACATGTAATCCAACTAATTTTCGTATTTTTGTAGCGAGTTCGCTCTTTTATAAGAAGAAAGTGTAACGAATGTAAAATACATATGCAAAAGCTGTAATGTCTGATACTCATAAATACGATTAAGATTATGCACGACAATAACAAATTGACTAGGCTTTCACAACCATCATGTATGGTTGTAGCTAATTACATAAAGTAGAGCAGAATTTATGAAACCGGATGGTACGAATTCTTTTTCTACAGCCGACGAGAAACGTGTTTCTCCAAAGGGCAACCACTTTACTGAGCCAGACGTAAAGACTGGTTCAGAGGTAAAGAAGTGTCTTCAATCGGACGGAACCACATGGTCGTATCTCTTTGTGCATCATAGCAAAGTGAAGGGCATGGAAGCGCAGTTGACCAAAGACGGTAGAACATATTTTGTGCATAAAACTATAAGGTATTTCAAGAGAATGGGCAAGCAGAAAGTGCAGCACAAAGAAATACCGACTGTCAGCGGACTTGTCTTCTTCCAAGGTTTTCCCGAAGAGATACAAACCTATCTTGACAAGAAATTTCCTCGCACTCATCTGTGCAAGAATTGTAGCACAGGCAAAGTGGCAGAAATTAAAGATTCACAGATGCGACCATTCATGCGTGTCAACGAGACTGAGCCTGAACGCATCCGTTTCCTGCTTAAACCATTCCATTACTATGCCCGCAACCGCATCCTGCTCCGTATCACCAGTGGAGAATTGGCAGGATTGGAAGGCTATGTCATCCGCATCAACCGAGATCGTCGTCTTGTGATGGATGTGGGTGGTATCAGCGTTACCATTGCAGGTGTCCATGCCGAGCACTTTGAGGAAGTGGAGCCAAACGGCACATCAATAACAGATACCAATCCATTCTACCAGCGTAATCTGCAAGAGCGAGAAGCCATCATCGACCGCTACTTCCACCCTGTGAAAACAGCTAATGAGGTCGCTGTCCAAGCCGAAAACATCGACTACCTGCGAGAATATGTGTTGGCAGAGTTGGCACAAAAACGCATGGACATCAACAAGGCATGGAATACCTATACCTTTATCATCAAGGAGATAGGCTACTACTATGCCCCATTTATCGAGCAATTCAAGGAAAACCTCGACCCCATCATGCGTGAAGGAGGCAAGGTACTCCAAGAAATGGAACTGATTATCAAAAGTCCTCATATCAGTCCTAACGACAAGACCAGATACGAAAATGACTATCAGGAGATATTGTCGCAATATGATTATCTGTTCTAAAAAGCAATATTATAGTTTCATTATATCACCCACCATGACCATGGCTAGGAACTTGTGGCGCAAGATTATGGATGAGGTGAGCGTGAGCGAGGTGCTATAAAAAAAGTAAATCACATGAAAGAAATAAAAGATACTATATATAATTCTGTAAAAAGAATACAGGAGGCAACCCCTGACCATCTGATTGGATTGTCAACAGGTTTTGAAAGACTTGATGAAGTTCTTGGTGGACTTGTTGAAGGTACTCTTGTCACTATAGGAGGACGAACAGGTATGGGCAAAACGGCTTTTGCCTTTAATTTGTTGAGGAATCTTGCAATTGAAAAGAATATTCCTTCGCTGTATATTTCATTAGAGGGTACAGAGCAGTTGTGTACTAATATGCTTATTGCATGTACGCTTAACATAAAGTATAGAGGATTACTTAGTGGTCAACTGGTTGCAGAGGAATGGGAAAAAATAGACAAGGGATTACCTAGAATAGCAAATGCACCAGTTTATCTGGATACAAAATCGACTTACACTATAGATGACATTTGTAAAACTGTTGAAGAATCGGTACAAGAACATCAAATAAAGGTCGTTTTCATCGACTATTTACAATTGATTTTTGCAAAGACAGGGTTCACAGAAAACAGATATCTGGAGTTGAACTATATAACGAGAAAATTAAAAGCCTTGGCAAAAGAGTTCAACATTACAATCGTATTGCTATCTCAGTTGAATAGAAATGCGGAAGACGATAAGCGTTTTGAACATCGACCTGTCTTGACGGACTTAAGAGATAGCGGAACTATTTGCGATGATAGTGATGTGGTTTGCTTTGTACATAGACCAGAATATTATCGTATCTACCAAGACGAAAAAGGTAACGACATGCGTAACAAAGCATTGATAATTGTTGCAAAAAATCGATTAGGTTACACTGGCGAAGCAGTACTTTATACGAATATGTCGACTTTAACTTTCTTCAATGAATATCCTTATAAAAGAGATGAGATAAAAGAAGTATTTTCAACAGATACATTAGCTTTTTGATGCATATAGAAAATGAGAAATAGAGTTTGGGGAAGTTTAAGTAATTTCGTTTTCAAGGCATACGTGATAGACGCTATGATAATGCGTTATCAGAAATACGATAAACGCATAAATATTTGTTTGGCAATCGTTTCATCAAGTAGTATTGCCGCATGGACAATATGGCAGATTGTGCCTCAACTTTGGGCAGGCATGATTGCCATAACCCAAGTAATACAAGCTGTCAAGCCCTACTTTCCATACTCAAAGTATATAAGAACTTTGAATGAGAAGAGCAAACTTCTTCACGACATAAACAGGCGTTTTGAACGATTGTTTTTCAATATTGACTATAAAGCACTGACAACAGATGAAATTGCCGATCAATATTTCAATTTGAAGGCAGAAGCAGAAAAAGTTTGTTTCTTTGGTGATGATATGAATTGTACACCGCAGAAAAGCGATATAGAATACGCCAACCAAGAAACAGCTGCATATCTTAGAAGTAACTATAATATATAAAAAATAAAAATATTATGAGTAAAATTTCAAATACGGAAAAACCAAGTAGAATTGGTTCTACTTTGAGAAATGGCAGTAGCATTCCTGACTACAAATACACACCACCGCCACCTCCTCCACCATTGGAAAACAAAGAATAAATATCTGTAAGCACACGAGTTAGAGCTTAGTTTAGAAAGAAGTAACTTCGCTGCTAAATTTAAAACATTTGATTATGTACAGCAGTGAAGATTTGGAACTTTTTCGATAAGTCATGACA
>URQS01000080.1 GCA_900550035.1 uncultured Prevotella sp.
ATGGATTAACTTCTTCTTAACTTCCTCTAACTCCTATTTTGACACACCCTCAACCATATAAACCATCTATAAACGAGTTCTCCAAAAATGGAGAAAATAAAAACAGAAGCATTTGATACGCCCACCAAAGGTTCTCGCCTGCTTCCGTTTCTGATAGTCAAGTCAGTGCTTGCTTGCGACATGCTTTTTCAAGACAAGCGGATGACTTGCAAACTTTCACATATTTATATTCCTATTTTACTTTTATGCAGGCTTCTTAGTAGCCTGGGTTCTGCTGGTCAGCCAATTCCGCGTCTGAACCCAACAAGCCCTTGTCGAGAGGCCAGAGGAGCAAGTGCTCATCCTGTGTTGTTCCGTTCAGCACAGGAACATTTGTCTCAATAAGGTTGCCGTTGATGTCAACCATCCATGGATTCTTGGCAGTGTCAAGACCGAAGCCAAGACATCCCTCAGGCTGGAATACGAAGTGATCCTTCTGCGAGCCACCCTTAACGGTTGTCAGTCGACGGAGGTTCCACCAGCGCTGACCCTCAGCTACGAACTCCTTGTCCCACTCGCGCATCAGAGCGGTCTCGTTGGCCTTGAAGTCGCCTGCCTTGTAGCCATAAACGTTCTCATCCCAGTTTTCGCCATAAGCACGCTCGCGCACCTTGTTGATGTACTTAACCATAGCTGCGTTGTCGCCAGCATAGTTGGCACATTCAGCAGCATAGAGATAAGCCATAGCCAGACGATAGATAGGCATGTCTACAACCATCTGATAGTAGGTGCTGCCGTTAGGTATTTTCGGGCGGAACTTGCAAACGAATGTACCAGCCAGCTTATGCTTGCCGTCTTTCGGGTCGAAGTTCTCAAGATACATAACATTGTTGTCGCGCTCCTCCTGAGTGAGGTTCCACTGCGGATAGAACATATTCACACGTGAGTCTTTTTCGTCAAACTGATAGTAGAGTGAGTTCTTGTAAGTGTAACGGCAAGGACCGAACTTACACTTATCCCAAATCTCTATATTAGCCGACTTGCCTGACTCCTTATCATACCACTGACCGAAACGGTTGGCTACACCCTTAACATGTCCCCAGCCTTCCTGGTCCATATTGCTCCAATAGTTGAGGTATGAAGTACCTGTGGTTCTCGCCCAGAGCAACTGGAAAGGAGGAACATTATAGTATGTACCGTCGTTCTCGCTGCTATAGCAAACGCTGAATATCGACTCCTTGTTGTGAGGTTTTGTCCACACGCTGTAGTAGTCGCTCTGCAGGTCGAAGCCATAGTTGTTTATCACGTTGTTGAAGTAGGTGGCAGCTGTAGTCACATCAGCAGCATTTGCCTTGTGGTCGCCAGTCTCAACCTTACCAGACCAAAGATACACCTCACCGGCAAGCATCTCTGTAGCAGCCTTGGTCCAGTAGTAGTCCTTGCTTGAGCTCTTGTATACATAGTCGGTCTGAGCGAAGTAGTCCAACGAAGTCTTGATGTCTTCCTTAATCTGATTCAAGGTCTCTTCGGCAGTGCTTCTGCCCTTGTAGAGCAGAGTTGCCTCATAGTTGCCAAGGATTACATCGGGCTCAGTGCGCAATACTACGCCACCATACATACGATACATCTGGAAATATGAGAAAGCACGATAGCCGTATGCCATACCGAGCAGTCCGTTCTTCACCTTGTCGCTGAGCACGTTGGTGTTGTTGCAACGATAGATAAGCTCGTTGATGTTGGCAATGAAGCCGTAGTAGCCACCGAAAGTGCTGAACTGCGGATGGTCGGCATCATAAAGGTTCTGTATAGGCTCAGTGTTAATAACACCCGAACCGTCGATTGTTGCCATCTCGAACACTCCCGAACGCAACTCGCCTGCGTAGAACAGTACGTTTGAAGCATTGCTTGAGCGGAACTGATTTGAAATGGCAGTGATGAATCCTTCAAACTCGGTCTGGCTTCCCCAGAAATTGTTGGCGCTGAAGTTGTCGATAGGCTTATAGTCGAGGTTGCAAGATGTGGTCAACACGCTTGCTCCCGTCATAAGGCCAATTGCCAAAGTCTTTATATATTTGTTCATATCTTAATCAATATTTAAATATAGTGTATAACCATTGTTTAGAATTTGACATTAAGTCCGAAGAGCAGTGTGCGCGGCACATTGTATGTACCACCCCAACCTGCTGTGTTACCGCTTGTATAAGTGGTGTTGTCTGGCAATGGAATTGTACATGACTTGATGTAGCCAAGGTTCTGACCAGTTACCGACAAGGTAATGCCCTGGCAAGCTAACTTCTCACAGATGCTCTTGGGCAGAGCGTAAGAGAGCTGCAACTCGCGGCAAGCCAAGTAGCTACCGTTCTGTGTAAAGAACGAGTTGGTACGGATGTAGTTGTCAGTACCATACTGCGAAGCCCATACCACGCGCGGATACTTTGCACCGGGGTTGTCTGGTGTCCATGTGTCGCGTACGGCATCGTTGAATGACATTGCGCCCTGACCCTCGCCAAGCCAGAAGGCTATGTTAGAGTCGTACACCTTGAAGTCGAAGCCCATATCGAAACGTGCATAGAGCGACAGACCCTTCCATGTCAATGTGGTGTTGAAACCACCAGTCCACTTCGGAGTGAGGTTGCCGAGCACCTTGCGGTCCTTTGACTCTACCCAGTTGTCGCCGTTGCGGTCCTCATAGATGAAGTCACCAGGCATAAGCTGTACAATGTTCTTGTAGCCCATTGCCAACAGACGCTGACGACCTTCCTCATTGGCGTATACAGCAGCACCATTAGATGTACCTGTGTCAATATAATTACCAAGAGCATCGATGTCAGCCTGCGAACGTGCCATCTTAACAACACCGTAGCCTACGAAGCTGCCCGGAGTCTGACCTTCCTGATAGCCGCCTACATAGTGAGTCTCGTCGCCATTGCCTGTGTACACCTCTGAACCACCCTGACGGTTGTTTTTCAAACCGTTCTCAGGCAACTTCACGATGGTGTTCTTATTGTAGGTGATGTTGGCGTTCAATGTCCACTGGAAGTCGCGTGTGCGCAGCAGAGTGCCCTGCAAGTCAAGCTCGATACCAGCATTACGATACTGTCCGTTGTTGTATGTAACGGTAGAGAAGCCTGTTGTTCTTGGCAATGACAGAGCTGAATACTTGTCCATTGTCAGACGGTTGTAGTAAGTCAAACCGAGGTTGAAACGGTTGTTGAGGAAACCGAGGTCAAGACCTACTTCAGCTGTACGTGTCTTCTCCCACTTCAGGTTCGGGTTAGGCAGTGTGCTTACGCGGTAGCCGTATGTACCGTCATACTTATAGGCACTGTATTCTCCCTGCAGAGTGTAGTAGCCAAGGTATGAGCTGTTGATTGTGGCGTTCATACCGTAAGAGGCGCGCAACTTACCATAGTTGATGATGTTCTCCAAGCCAAGCTTATTCCAGAAGTTCTCCTTGCTGAACACCCAACCGCCTGATACACCGGGGAATGTACCCCACTTGTTGTTAACCAGTCGTGAGTAACCGTCGGCACGGAATGTAGCAGCGAAGAGATACTTGTCCATATAGTCGTACTCAGCACGGCCGAAATATGACATGATAGCCTCCTCATTATGGAACGAGCTCATACTGCGTGACTGAACGTCAGCGTCGTTCTTAGTAAGTCCAAGACCGGGGAAATAGCCTGTAGGAGCTCCATATCCACCAGCGCTGAATCCACGATAGCGACGCTTGTAGAACTCGGTACCTGCCATAACGTTAACAGTATGCTTGTCGTCAAACGTACGGTTGAAGTTGGCAACAACGTTATAAGTCTGGTCGAAAATACGTGAGAACGAAGCACTTGTATTGTAGTTACGGTTCACACCATTATTGCCATTAGGATTTACAGCACCAGCCTGACTGTTGATATACTGATGGTTGAATGACTCGTTATACGACTCGTTGTAGAACCAGCTCATAGTGCCCTTCAATGTAAGTCCGGGCAAAAGCGTGGCTGTAAGCGACTGTGTCATAGAGAACTTGTCGCTCTGATAGTCACGGTCGAAGTTGCCATTGTTTACGTTTATGTTGGTTGTCGGACCACCAGTACCGTACAGATCATTACCGTCCTCGTCGCGATAGCGTACGAACTTGAAAGCCTGACCACGGTTCATGAAGTAGCCAGTATCGAGCATCGGGTCATCGTTCAGCCAATTGGCACGGGTGTAGTTGAACACAGAGTTCGACTCCAACCACTTTGTAATCTTATAGCTGCCAGTCAACGCAAAGTTGTAGCGCTTGTAGAATGTGCCCTTGATGAAACCGTCGGCATCATACAGACCAAGGCTGGCGTAGTAGCGGCCACGGTCGTTGCCACCCGAGATGCTTGCATTATAGTCCTGAGTAACGTAAGGCTTGCGTCCGTTCATTTCCAGCGGGTCGATGTTGCGATAGAGAATATAGTTGTCGCTTACGGGGTCGCGCATCTCGCTCCATCCCTTCTGCAGGAGGTAAGCGTTGTCGTCGGTCTTGCGCAGAATGTTATACGACTGTCCCTGCGACAACTCTGTACGGCCAATACCACCGGGATTGTTTGTACCATAGAGGTTTGAGTTATACGCTGAAGCATACTTTCCGCCTGGCAAAGTCCACTCACAGTTCTGGAGCGCAAGGCGATAATAATAGAGGTAATCCTCGTCTGAACACATATTGTAGCCAAGGTTGTAATAGTTCAAGCCCACTTTGGCATTGAATGTCACGTTTGCCTTGCCACTCTTACCCTGCTTTGTAGTAATGATGATAACACCATTACCAGCACGGGCACCATAAAGAGCAGTGGCACCGGCATCCTTCATCACGTCCATCGACTCGATGTCGTTGGGGTTGATGTCTGACAATGAACTGCGGATTACGCCGTCAACAATAATAAGAGGTTCGTTCGAACCGCCGTCGTAGTTAGAACCACCACGGATGGTGATAGAAGGAGTAGCAGCAGGGCTACCTGAAGTGATGTCCACCTTAACACCCGATACAGCACCGGCAAGAGCCTGGGCAGGGTTGGCATTGGCACCTACAGTGAGGGTCTTCTCACTAACCTTGGCGATAGAGTTGGTTACCTTGGCGCGCTTCTGAGCTACACCATAACCCATCACCACAACCTCGTCAAGAGCCTTGGCATCTTCCTTAAGAGTGATAGTCAACGGAGTGCCGTTGAACTTTACCTGCTGCGGAGTATATCCTATATAAGAAATTTCGATTGTTGATCCCTTTTCAACATTAGGAAGGGTAAATTTACCGTCAATGTCGGTGACAGTGCCCATCTTTGTGCCAAGCACTTTAACGCTGGCACCAATAACGGTCTCGCCCGTATTATCGAGAACTACACCAGTGCAAGTTATACCAGCTGGGGGGGGGTAATAAATTCACAACTGCTGGATTTCCGGCAGTAGTAGCAAATGTGCCGAGTGGAGATACTGTAACAGCTATCGCCACAAGTCCGAGTTTAAAGTTAATATTTTTCATATTGCTCTGTTTACACATGTTTAGGTTTAATCACACCATTATTTTGCCTTGGTGGTAAATTCCTTCCAGTAAATTTGCGCACTGCTGAACCCACTCTTTGCGCTTGGAATGGCCTGGGTAGAAATGACATACTGTGTGTTGGGTGTCAGACCGCTGAAAGTACACTTGCATGTACGATAGTCGAGCTTCTTCTCCTCAACCTTCTCACCAACGTTGGCACGTGTACCCTTGTAGAGCGTTACTACGTAGCCTTCGCAATTGTCATTAGGAACCAAAGTCCAGATTGGTGTCACCTGCGTAGCGGTGTACTGACATGAGTTGATAGCAACAGGACCCATCACGCTCTCGTCATCGTCACTGCACGAAACCAACATCATCGACGATACTGAAATACATAACAGCATCATCAAAAGGTGCTTGATTTTGATTTTCATAGATAGTAAAATTATAATTAATAATAGAGTTTAGTACTCAGTAAATAAATATTTCTGGTTAGTTTATAAATATTTTTTATAACTGGTTGCAAAGATACATATTATTCATCAAACCACACAAGTTTTTATTGTTATTTTTTTAACTTAATTCATTATATCTGTACTTTCATTCGTCATAATATAATAAAAGGAGCCAAAGAACAGCGTTCCTTAGCTCCTTTTATATATGTTACTATTATGTTTCGCCTACTTTCGTCCCTTGACTTTCGGTGTAATGTTAATCTTGTACTGCAAGTGCAGCAAACAGTAGCGTGGCAGCGTGTTGGTATATGATATGGTACGTGCCTGTGCGGTAATGCCATAAGTCACGTTGCTGAGTTGATGCAGCAGGTCGTAGCCGTCAAGCATTGCCACCCAGCGTCCCTTGCCAAAGGCGTAGCTCAACCGGGCATTCCACACAAAGTCGTTGGTGTTAAGGCGGCTGTCAGCATAGCCATTACGCGAGTAGAGCGTAAAGTCGGTACTCAAGCCGATATTGCCTGGCAACTTAAACTGGCCTGTCAAACCACAGTTGACATTAGTGGCGTGGAACGAAGCAAAGTCGTCGTGCTCAGAACTGGTATTGCGCCAGATGAATGAGCCATTGAGACCTATCTGCTGCTTGCCTATCTGCCATGCAAGCTTGAGTCCTTCGGACACAAGCCAGTTTCTTATGGCAAACTGTGCAGCAGGTTTCTCGTTGGTACCTATCACATCGGCAGCCTGACTGTTCTCTACGCGCGTGTCGCTTGACAATGTGAACTGGCGGTTCTTGCCAAACACCAGCGAGAACGTATTGGTGGCATAGCGCATCCAGTTGCCGTCGGTGTTGTACGAACGCCATGTGCGCACACCTGTACGCTCGTCATAGTCATAGCCTCGTGTCAAGGCGTTGGAAGTAAAATCATAGACAAGACGCAGCGTATTGTTGATGTTGGCACGCTTAGGACGATACTCCCAATTCAAGCTCAGACGATGATTCATCTCTACCTTAAGGTCGTTCACACCAACATATATGTTCAGCGGATCGGCATCGTCTGTCACAGGCACCATGTCCATCAGTTCCGGAGCATGCGATTCCAGATTATACTTAAGGCTTAAAGTATGTCTTACGCCCGGTCCGTATGCACCTTGATATCTACCAATTCTCCATTCCAAATATGTCCAATCCTCATAACATCCTGGCAACAAGAAGTTCTTCTTCACATTAAACGTTTTTCCGTCACGTTTATAACGCAGCGACTCGATGTTATAATCCAATGTAGGGCGAAGTCCTATACCTACATTCTTGATAAACGAAGGTGGAAAAATCACCAATACAAGATTGTTATTATTTGTATCATAATGAGCAGTGTAACTATTCAACGGGTCTAACACCGATACATAGTTCTGAGGCACTGTTCCGAATACACCTTGCTCAGCAAGACGGTCAAGACGGTAGCGATAGCTATCGGTATTCTTGCCACCGTGTGTGTAATAATATTCCACCTGAGCATATCCCGACTTAATGAAAGAATAGTGATAACTAAACCCAGCCTTTACATTATAACTGTTAATGGGACGATTGTAATAATCATTGAGCCGCAAACCTGTTTTTTCTACTTGTCCATAGTCTATCTGATATTTATTAAAACGCTCATTTTTTTCTTCGGTGTAGTTACCTTCAATAGTAACATATAAGTTGTCAGACGACTTCTTGAACTTGAAAGAATTGCTCATTTTAAAACCTGCCAACAAGTTATGTCCTTTAACAACATCCTCATTTAGCGTGCGGTTTATAAGCGACTTGCTCCATTCGGCAGATCCAGTCGTATACAAATCTTCTATTATTCTACGGTTCATATCAGTCTGTTCCTTGTCGAAAGCAGCAGCCGCACTTCCCAGCGTATTATTGTTTTTACGATAATTTACCCACTCACGCACAATTCCTAACAAATATTTCTTTTTCAAATTCATTGTATGAGCCTGTCCGAGAAACAGCGCATCGGTGTGAGAATTGGAGTAAGAGTACTCATGTGTTGTATTTGATGGCATGAGGTTGGTGCGCATTGTGTTGCGCGCTACATCCGTGAATATACGCGAGAAAATCACATCACCACTATTTTTTATCCCAGCCCTACTGCCGTCGACACTGTATGTCATGCCAGCATGCTGAACCCTTTGCTCACCTTCACCCTTATTGGCTTGCTGCCAAAGAGTATTTTGTCCTGGACGCCCCTGATCGCTAAGATTGTTGAAATTAGCAAACATACCTATTGATGAATGGCTGGTATTGCGCGCCAGGAACAAACGTCCCATATAGCGGTCGTGTGTACCGCCACCTGCCTCAGCATTAAGCATCCATGTTTCAAGATACTCTTTCTTCAGGCGCACGTCCATAGTAAACATCTTGTCGCCGGGAAGTTCTCTGCCCACAAATTGGCTACGCTCGCCCAGTTTGTCATATACAGCAATGTCCTTCACTGTATACGCACCAAGATTCTCAAGCAGCAACTGATGGTTACCACCAAAGAAGTCTCTGCCGTTAAGCGTCAGATTCTCTACAAATTTACCATTTACATATATTCGTCCGCCGTCCTTCAGTTCCACTCCAGGCAACTGATCGACAAGCGCATCAAGCATTGAACCCTCAGCAAGCTGGAAAGCATCGGCATTATATATCAATGTGTCGCCCTTGTTGTAGAACTTCACCTTGGTGGCAGTAACAACAACATCCTTTAGCTTGACTGCACTCTTCGTCATAAACACATCCTCGACAGGATAATTAAATTGTCGTCTACCTAAATCAGACAAATCAACCTGTAAATAATGTGATTCATATTTGGGATATGTTATCTCCACTGAATACTTGGCAGCTTTATGCTCTACTAAAAACTTCCAGTCAGGCTGCTTGACAAAATCACGCTTTTGTTGCGACCATAATGAAGTTTTTCCTATCTCACAAGAGTCAATAATACAACCACTATCATCATGCAAATACACCATACCACCTAAAAGCGGAGTACGAAAATTTTTGTCATATACCATTCCCGTAATCGTAACCTTAGCTTTTTGAGCAAAAGAGATGGTACATAACCCAAGCATAAACGCCAACATCAAACAAAAACGACAACATAATGCTTTATTTGATTGTGGGGTATAATGCAGGATTCCAGGTTTTGTCATTACATCTTTTTTAGTTAGTTTCATAAAAATAGGTTTAAGAGTTCGTTTTGCAAATTTAAAGAAATTAATCATATCAGCCAAATCATTTTTAAGTTTTTTAAAAACTACGATTTTAAAGTCCATAAAATCGTCATGATTTGCCCGTTAAGATATAAAAAATAGACTATTTTACAAAAATAACTATAGTAAAAGATTAAAGTAATGTTTTTTTTTATATATTTGCAAAAGAATACTGACAACAATTCTTAAACATTAAACTATTTACCTCGGCAGTTTTTAATAAAATATTGAATCAAATACCATAATAGCTTATGAGAAAACCTACACTTTTATATTTGCTTTGCATTTCATGCACATTACACTTAATGGGTAAATCAAACATTCATAAATGTACAGGAAATATATATACTATTGAATCGAACTGTCGGCACATCAACAGTGACAGTATTGCTGCCACGTACAATGGTGTGGTCGTTGACAACAATAACAATCCCATCGACTTTGTGAATATAGCCTTGCTAAACCCTAAGGATTCATCATTCGTGGCAGGTGCGATGACCGACCTTAATGGGGTATTTGCCATTCCATGCAACATGAAAAATGCAATCATAAAAGCAAGCCGACTTGGCTACAATACTGTATACAAAACATACGCAGCAGGAAACGTAGGCTCAATAATGCTAAAAGAATCTGTCACCTCATTGCAGGGAGTAACAGTGAAAGGACAACGCAAGATATTTTCAATGAACGACGGCGGACTCATTGCGCAAGTGAAGGGAACGGCTTTGGGTGAGGCAGGAACAGCCAACGACGTAATTACAAAAATACCAAGTGTATACGCTGATAACGGGAAATACAACGTATATGGCAAAGGCGAAGCACTGATATTCGTCAACGGCAAAAGACTTATTGACTACGAAGAACTCAGCAGGCTCAGCTCCAAGGATATTTCGTCAATTGTACTCGACAATAACCCTGGAGCAGGATATGATGCAACTGTGAAAGCGGTAATACACATAAAAACTGTAAAGAAAGTAGGCGACGGTCTTAGTGGCAACGTATCGGCAATGTACCAACAAGGACATTATGCATCAACTACCGACGGTGTGAATATAAACTGGCGAAAAGGCGGACTCGACATATTCGGCTCGCTCTTCTACTCTTTCACGCAAACCTATCAGAAACAGTCGGACACTCAAGAGATATGGAAGAACGGTGACACATGGAACATGCAAAATGAAATAAAGATACTTGGCAAAAACACCGCTTCAATAAGCCCAAAACTTGGAATAAACTACTCTTTCAACGACAAGCATACAGTAGGCATATCATATAGCCTGACGCATTCACCTAACAACAAGATCAACATCATACAGTCGCAAGATGTAAAACAGAACGGTCAATCTCTGCAAACAATACTCTACGACGACGATACACGACGGAAGAACAAGCCCACTCACCTTAATAATATATATTATAGAGGTAAGATAGGTAAATGGGACATCGCGTTCGACAACGACATTATTGCAAGTCATACCAAAAGTATACAGAATATAAAGCAGGAAAGCGAAAAGTCGGGCAAGCAGAATGTGAACAACACAAATAACGAAGACAATAAAATGGTAGCTTCAAAGTTGGTGGTTTCACATCCTATAGGCAAGGGCAAAATGGATGTAGGCGGTGAGTTTATCTACACCGACAGACAACAGACGTACGTCAACGAGCAAAACATTATTGCATCGACCGACGACCATATAGAAGAAAGCAAATATGCCGGCTTCATCTCTTACTCTACACCATTGGGAAAGACACAAATCAGAGCAGGAATGAGATATGAGCATACCGTGTCCGACTATTATGAGAAAGATGTGTGGGTGGCTGGTCAAAGCCGCAGCTACGACAAGCTGTTTCCTAACGCATCTATATCATTTCCTATAGGCAAGAGCAACATCAACGTCGGCTATACGATGAAGACACGTCGTCCTTCGTACCGCGAGCTCAGCAGCAACATGCAATACGACGATGCTTTTACTTACGAAGGCGGCAATCCGCTGTTGCGTCCGGAAATGATTCACGACATCACCATGTCTGCATCCTATCGCTGGATATACATGAATGTCAGCTTCCAACATGTCACCGATGCTATAACAAGCACCATCGAAATGCTCCCTGAGGCAGAAACTCCGATTAACGTGATGTCAAACATAAACCGTTCAAGTCTCAACAAATATTCGGCTACGCTCTCGCTTACGCCACGTATCGGCATCTGGTCGCCACGACTTGCTATGTCTCTGATGGGACAGAATCTGAAGATTCCATATCAGGGTGGCACTAAGAAACTGAACAACCCATTGCTATTTGCCAGCTTGCACAATACAGTGTCACTTCCAAGCAATTATCTGTTGTCTGCTGATGTAATAACCCACACATACGGCAATAGCAATATCGTTATGATGAAACCCAGTTGGCAGATAAACATAGGCATGGTAAAAAACATCAAGTTATGGACCATTCAGCTACAAGGCATGGATATATTCCGCACAGCCCGCAACTCATTCTTAATTTACGGCACAAGCCTTCGCTACAACAAATGGAACTACAGCGATTCACAAGCTGTGAAACTGACCATCAGCTACAGATTCAATCCAACAAACAGCAAATACAAAGGAACTGGAGCTGGTAATGACGAAAAGAGTCGTCTGAGCTTATAAACAACTAATACGGGCTGAATGCCAAAGCACGACATCCCGAAGGGGCAGATGCACTTATTATCAATGCTTCTGCCCCTTACTGTTTGCATCTCCTTTTTTATTTAACGACAAGGAGCTTGATTATTTTGTATTTAACGACAATAGTGACAATGGTCGACAATATTATTAATGATAATCATGGGA
>URQS01000081.1 GCA_900550035.1 uncultured Prevotella sp.
ATTAGGGCTTGCTCGGGACTTCCACCCGTTAGACAATGCTCATGCCGAGCGTACAACAAAAGCCCCACCCCCAGCCTCCCCATATGGAGGTAAGGGGGGGGTAATTATATAATAATCTGTAAGTTTTATCCCTAATTCTATATAAATTATTTATTGAAAATCTATATCTTTGCACCGTAATAAAAAAACAGATAAATATATACGCCGATGAAGCTATTGATAAAGAATATGGTTTGTCCACGCTGTATCTCTGCTGCCAAGGACATTCTTGTGTCCGAAGGTCTGACGGTGAAATCAATAAGTTTGGGCGATGCTGAGATAGAGGAAAATCTTACTGACGGGCAACGTCTTTCTCTTGCAAGGAAATTGCAAGACATAGGCTTTGAACTTCTTGACGATCCACGCTCGCAGCTGGTGGAGCAGATACGCATAGCCGTACAGCAATGGGTAAGAATGAATGAGGAGCGTCCCAAGCTGTCCGATTATCTGTCGCGTCAGCTCAACAAAGACTATAGCACTATGAGCAAGCTCTTCTCCGAAGTGCGAGGCATCACCATAGAGCGGTTCGCTATTCTGCACCGCATAGAATATGCCAAGGAACTTCTGTGCTACAGTCAGCTCGCCACAAGCGAGATTGCCTATAAACTCGGATACAGTTCGCCGGCACACCTCTCCTCGCAGTTCAAGCAAGTGACGGGCATGACACCAAAGGAATTTCGCTCGTTGGGCAAACACGACAGAGTGTCTTTGGATGCGTTGTAAAAAGTTAGAGATTGTTATAAAGGATAAGTACATGAAAAGAATTTTGATTAGTTTATTGGGGTGTTCGTTTGTGTCGCAACAAATGTTGGCACAGACCGACAGCATAGCCAGCAGACACGAATTGAAGAATGTGACGGTGAAAGCCACTAATGGCATCAAGTCGAAATACAGAGTGGATAACGCCGACATAATAGGACAAGGACAACTGATACGTGCTGCTTGCTGCAACCTTGGCGAGTCGTTTACTACAAATCCTTCGGTTGACGTAAGTTATAGCGATGCTGCTACTGGAGCTAAGCAGATAAAACTGCTTGGACTGAGTGGCACTTATGTGCAGATGCTCACAGAGAATGTGCCTAATCTGCGTGGAGCTTCCTTGCCTTATAGCTTAGGCTATGTGCCTGGTCCTTGGATGCAGTCGATACAGGTAAGCAAGGGTGCTTCGAGCGTGAAAAACGGATATGAGAGCACTACTGGTCAGATAAATATTGAGTTTCTCAAGCCACAAGGCACAGATGGTGTGCGTGCGAATGTTTATCAGGATAGCGAACTGAAGACGGAGGTAAATCTCGACGGAAGCATTCATCTTAACGACCGCCTTTCTACCGCAACTCTTCTTCACTTCGAGAACCGACAGATGGATCATGATGGCAATGGCGACGGCTTTATGGATATGCCTAAGTTGCGACAATACAACTTGATGCACCGCTGGGCTTACGTGTCGCCACGATGGATTAGTCAGTTGATGTTGCGTGGCTTGCATGATGAGCGCGAAGGTGGACAGAGCCGTAAGCATGCCAACGATGCTTCGTCGACACTCCCCTACTCCACATCAGTAAAGACCAACCGCTATGAGATGCAATGGAAAAACGGTTTTACCCTTAATGCCGACCATAACACGTCAATAGCCTTGATGCTGCATGGCTCATGGCATGATGCCGACAATATGTTTGGAAAGACCCAATATGATGTCACTCAGAAGAATGGTTATGCCCAACTGATGTTTGAGACTGATATTACGGAGAAGCATAATATTAGTGTGGGAGCGTCATTCAACCACGACTACTATGACGAACGCTTCAATCCATTGGGCGCATTGCCTAAAGCAGAAAGCAAGGTGACAAAGGAGTCAACTCCTGGTCTCTACGCACAATATACATACAAGTTGGGCGACAAGTTTACTGTAATGCCAGGCGTTCGTTGGGATCATTCAAGTATTTACGGCAGTTTCCTCACTCCACGTCTGCACATCAAGTATTCTCCGTCCAAAATTGTCACGCTACGCACTTCTATAGGCAAGGGCTACCGTTCGCCACATGCCTTGGCAGAGAACGTCACGCTGTTGGCAAGTGGCAGAGAGATTGTCATCGATCCCGACATTAAGCAGGAGGAGGCATGGAATATGGGAGCCTCTTTGGGCTTTAACATTCCTCTATTTGGCAAGAATCTTGAGCTGAATGCGGAGTATTATTACACCGACTTCAAGCATCAGATGATAATGAACTTTGATGGAGCTAAGGGCAATCATACACTCTCGTTTGAGAATCTCGACGGCAAGAGCTATAGCCATACTTTCCAAGTGGATGCAACATACTCATTGTTCAGCGGAATGTCTGCCACAGCAGCCTTCCGTCTTAATGATGTTAAATGTACCTATGATGGCGAGTTGCGCCAGAAGCCTCTCACATCACGCTATAAAGGATTGCTCACTCTCTCGTATAAGACCCCGCTCGAACTTTGGCAATTCGACGTAACTGGTCAGCTTAATGGTGGTGGCGAGCTTTACGACCAAAGTAGCTATCCAGCCTACTTCCAATTGCAGGCGCAAGTGACACGAGAGTTCCACAACTTTAGCCTTTACTTAGGTGGCGAGAACCTTACCAACTATAAGATAGACAATCCTATTCTCCACTCCCATCATCCATGGAGTGCGGCATTTGATGCTACTCAGGTGTGGGGACCTGTCACTGGAGCAATGGCTTATGTAGGTATTAGATTTAAATTAGAGAAGTTACAATATATACATTATTAAAAATTAGGATAATATGAAAAAGAATCTTTTAGTAGCATTTATGCTTGTAGTTGCTGGCAATACTTTTGCCAAGACAGCAGCCGACACATTGGTAGTAACAACTCAGCCGCAGATGCACTGCCAGAACTGTGAGAAGAAAATCAAGAGTAACATTCGCTTCGTAAAGGGCACAAAGAAAATAGACACCTCTGTAGAAGACCAGAAGGTTACTATAGTCTACGACTGCAAGAAAGCCAAATACGACGACTATGTCGAGGCTTTCAAGAAGATTGGGTATGAGATAAAGAAGAAGTAAATTATCAGTTGAGAGTTGAGAATTGAGAGTTGAGAGTTATGATATGCTTTAACATTAAATGTTTAGCTTGGTAATCATAACTCTCAATTCTCAACTCTCAATTCTCAACTCTCAACTCTCAACTCTCAACTCTCAACTCTCAATTCTCAACTAATCAGAGCCTCTCGCAGAACTCAATCTTCTCCTTGTTGGGTCCCTCAATTGTGAAGAACTTTACAACATTCTCCCAGAACGGCAAACCATTAACTTGTGTGTCAAGCATTTTCAGTCCTGCACGTTGCACAACCTTAAACAGCTCGTCGATGTTCTTCACGTCGATGGCAATATGGTCGATAGCTCCATATGCCATAGCAGCCTGACGGTTCTGATAAGTCTCTATGACGAGGTTGTGGAGCTGTAGGAAAGCCACCTCCTCCGTGCCGTTGATGGTGCGCAAGGCTGTTGTAAAGCCGAGAGTAAGATAGAAGTTGATGGTCTCCTCAATGTTGTTTGTGGGGATACCGATGTGCTGAACGCCTGTTGTGAAATCTTTGATATTCATAATGTTTATGGATTTTATGTATGTTATGGATTTTATGTCGTTAATATATGTGCTCTTTATAAGTTGATGATTTGTGCTCCTATCTGGAAGTAAGCCTTCTGCGACTGCGGGTTCCACAATCCCATGGCATGCACGGGCAGGGTGTAGGAGCCTATCTTCAGGTCGTGGCTCACTTTCAGTTGTGTATGCACGATGCCAGATGTGTTGCCGTAGAAGTTTTGTTTCTCGCCAGCCTTGTTCAGGGCAAAAGCTCCTCCCACTCCGGCATCCACCTGCCAGCCCTCCTTCTTGTATATAGGATATTCGGCATAAACGAAGGTGGTGTATTTCTGCTCTTTGTTGTCGGCCGAGCGGTCGCGTCCGAACATTATTGTCGACCAACTGAGCAGCAATGGAAACCGAGGCTGTTGGAAACGGTAATTCAGCGTGCAGTTGAGGAATCGTCCAGTCTCATGTGCCGAATAATTAAAATACTGCCTATTGTTATACGTTGCTCCAGGCGAGAAGTTGTAAGTGTCCATAGCCGAGAACTCCAGTCCGCCCGTGCGCAGTGTGATGTAATGGTTGAACTCCTTGTAGGAGCCTTGAGTATTTGTGCCACCCCACAGACCGAGCGTCATGTGTCCATTGGCAAACGTATAGCCAAGGTCGGTAAGTATAAGGCAACCGTCAGCCACTTCCATACCGCGCCACAGATGGTTGTTCTGCAAGTCGGCGGTAAGATGGATTTGTGCTGAAGCCGTCAGGCATATTGCCGAGGCAATGAATGATGTGGTGATTCTTTTCATTTGCAAGGTTTAGGTTTTTAAATTAATATTTTACGCTTGCAAATTTACGTCATCCCAAACAGGTGACAAAACAAAAATAATCCTTGTTTTTTGGGAACGTTACCGCAATCGTTCCCAATTTGCGCAAACGTTCCCAAAGATTTTTATTTCAATCGATATATACTATCATGTATCAATTGGATACTATTTTTTTACTTTCTGATCTTGTGACCAGCCAGTCCATAATAGAAGATGAAAAGGAAGCAAGGCACAGCGAGCCAATAGGCATTCTGAGCACCAAACGAATCCTTAAGTGTACCAAACAATGTCGGCACTACTGCTCCTCCGGCAATGGCCATAGTAAGCAAGGCGCTGCCCGACTTGGTAAATCTGCCAAGGTCGGCCATTGCCAACGGCCACAACGATGGCCAAAGCAACGAGCATCCGAGAGCCATAAGGAATATTGCCCATATTGATATCTGGGCTGGCAGCAGCACAATGAGTAGCGAACCTACCACGCCTAACGAAGCACAGATGCGCATAGCACCATCCTGCGACAGATACTTTGGAATAAGCACAATGCCACAGATGTATCCTACCACCATACCTATACTTGGTATCCAGGCATAGCGGTCGGGCGAGGGCAGGCCTACAGCCGTGGCATAGTCGATGGCTGTACTGAGAGCGAGGGTCTCGACGCCAACGTAAACAAACAAGGCTACAACACCAAGCAGCAAGTGAGGAAACTGCCATATCGATGTCTTGCCTGCCGCATAAGGACAATCGTCGGCTGAGCCTTCGTCCTCACCTGTAGCTTTCACCTCAGGCAGGGGAGCCACAAGCGAAATGATGCTCAGCAATACAAATACACCAATGATGATATAGAACGGCAAGTATAGGTCGGCTATCTGCACATTGGTACTGTCGGGCACTACGGCTGCAAAGAACAGCGGAGCTACTGGCCAAGCAAGTTTGTTGCATATACCCATCATACTGATGCGTCGTGCCGCACTGTCGATAGGACCAAGTATCGTGATGTAGGGATTTACCGATGCCTGCAGATAAGCATTGGCTGTGCCGCTTACGAACGAGGCTACCAAAAACAGTATGAAACTCTCGTTCTTAGCCGACAACACGAACACCACGAATGCCAAGGCAAAGATAACGAACGAAACTGCCATAGTGCGCTTGTAGCCTATTGCTGCAATGGTGCGCGAGGCTGGATAGCCAAATAGAATGAACGGAATGAATGTGGCTGCCAACAGCAGGTAGGCCACTCCCGAAGACAGATTGAGCGACCCCTTCAATACGGGGATTAGGAAAGAGTTGATGCCCAATGCAAAGCCTAATGTGAAGAACATCAGACCGACAAACGCCAATGGAATGGCGAAGTTTTTGTTTGATTCTTGTGTCATAGTTTTTTTTAATTGGTTTATAATGAATTTGTAATAATCACTCGGCAAAGTTACACTTTTTTCTTGTAATAGTCGTAAAGTTAAGTCATTGACTATAGTCCTAAAACTTTAAAGCGTATTTTTTATGACAAATAAAAAGCCCGACAGGGGTGACTCGCATGTTCACTTCCTGTCGGGCAACAAACTCAAACTTAATTAACTTTTATGTATTCTATTTTATTCCTTACCCTTTATTTGTCCTTAGGTTTCTGCTCAAGGTCGATGATAATCTTCATTGAAGTTTCGCGATGGGTGTCGATGAATTTGTATGCATCATCGTATTCCTCGAAGGCGAAGCGGTTGCTGACAAGAGGCTCAAGGCAGACAATGCCACGCGAAACATAGTCGATGGCTGTCTGATAGTCCTCGTGACGATACATCATCGAGCCTATGAGTCGCAGCTCATGCTCGCCAAGATGGAACATGCTGAGTGCGGGGTCCTTTGCAAAAACAGCCACCACGACGATGTCGCTGCCCTTCTCGATAGTCTCCATAAGCGAGCGTATCGATGACTCAACGCCAGCCACCTCGAAGCCAACCTGATAGCCTTCGTCGCCGAAAAGCTCCTTGGCAGCTTCCTTCAATGGTCGCTTTGTGATGTTGAGCGTGTCGGCAATGCCACATTCGCGAGCCTTGGCAAGTCGTAAGTCGCTTACATCAGTAATAAGCACTCTCTTAGCACCACGAGCCTTGCAGAACTGAGCCACAAGATTGCCGATAGTTCCCGCTCCGCTTACCACAACGTTCTTGCCTTTTACGTCGGTGCGGTTGCTTGCATGCGCGCCTACTGCCGACGGCTCAATCATAGCGCCGTAGTCGAGACTCATGCCCTCGGGCAATTTAACCACACGGTCGTCGTCGATAACGAAGTAGTCTTGAGCACAACCGTCGGCCTGGAAAGCCTGAACACGCAGATGCTCGCATACATTATATTGTCCACGCTTGCAAGGGTTGCACTCTCCGCAAACAAGCTGTGGGCGTGCTGTGATATTGTCGCCAGACTTGCAAACAGTCACTTTGCTGCCGCATGCAACAACCACTGCTGAATATTCATGTCCCTGTACAACAGGATAGAATGTGGCAGGATGGAGTCCGTGGTAAGAGTGAATCTCGCTGCCGCAGATGCCAATGCGCTTGATGTTGACGAGTATCTGGTGTTCCTTGAGGTCTTCTGCCTTGGGTGCTGCCACTTCTTTGAACTCAATGTGCTTAGGGGCTACTAATATTGCTTGTCTCATAGTTGTAATGTTTTTAAAGGATGTTATTGTAATGTTATTTTGTTTTATTGCTATTTTATAATTTGTTCTTTATCATCTTCAGTTCCTCTACAATATTGTTGTACACATGGCGGTGGAGCTTGTAGAAGCACAGGCACACAGCTGTTACCATCCAAAGCATACCAGGAATAGTGGAGAACGTGTGGCGCATGATGTTTATCACGTCAGCGTTCTGCTCCGCTCCAGCCACATATCCCGCTGAGTCGAGAGCCAGAGCAAACATCGCTGTGCCGAGAGCCATGCCCATCTTGTTGGCAAGCGAGACAAAGGCATACTGGAAGCCGTCGTTGCGTATGCCCGTCTTCCACTCGCCATACTCCACACAGTCGGGTATGATGGCATAGATGGCTGTGTTGAAGCCCGAGAAGAAGAACCAGGCTATTGCCGAGCACAGATAGAACTGTATGGGGGTGGTGTTGGGGCTGAAGAAGTAGAGCATAGCCATGAATATGCCGCAGAGCAGGGCGAAGACGGCTGCTGCATATCCCTTGTTGCCAGTCTGGCGGAACACCCACGGGAAGCATGCGGCTCCTGCTATCGACGGCAATATGATGGCCATGGAATAGTAGCTGAAGAGCGTTGCCGACCCTTCGACGTAGGTGAAGTAGTAGAGAATGTCGGCGTTGCGTCCGTAGAGAATGAATCCGAAGAGAAACTGTCCGAGGACGGCAAGCAGATAGGGTCGGTTCTTGAGCACCGACTTCAGCTGCACCGAAAGCGGCAGCTTCTGTCCTACGGGCACCTCAACCACCTCCTTGGTCTTGCTGAAGCAGAACAGATGGCACGAGGCGAAGATGACGCCGTATATTACGGCTACGGCGAGATAGCCGGTACGGGCGTCGCCCTTGCCAAAGAATGTAACGAGCGGCACGGTGATGATGTTGAGCACGCCGATGGCTATCATTGCGCTCACCGAACGGCTTGTATTGAGCTTGGCGCGCTCATCAATGTCTTGTGTCATAGCTCCGCAGAGTGTGCCGTAAGGCAGGTTGACGCAGGTGTATCCGAGCACCAGTATGCAGTAGGTGACAGCCATATACACTATCTTGGCGGTCTGGCTCCAACCGGGGTGTGCCCAGAACGTGAGCATCAGTATGATGGCGGTTACAGGTGCTCCGAACAGAAGCCAAGGACGGAAGCGTCCCCAGCGTGTGTGGGTCTTGTCGGTAAGGGTTCCGATGATAGGGTCGTTCACGGCATCCCAGATGCGCGACACAAGCATAAGCGTCGCCACGGCACTCATGCCGATGCCGAACACGTCGGTGTAGAAAATCATGAGGAAGTTACTGACGAACATCCAGCTGAAGTTGCAGCCTACATCGCCCATTCCATAGGCAATCTTGCTGACAAACGGCACGCGGCCATTGTGTGTGGTTGTATTCATATTGCTTTTAGGTTTTTTGGTTATTTTTCTGACGCAAAGTTAATGCTTTGGTGCAAGATGGCAAAGAATAAAATATCAGACATTTTACGCAACCGTTCCCGCAACCGTTCCCTATTTGCGCAACCGTTCCCAAAGAAAGTACGCCAATCAACAAGTGCAGCCGACGATTGAAAGTTTTAGAGTCGCAATAATTCTATAGATAGAAAACTTTTGCTAAATTTGCACCATGATTGCAACAAATAGCTAAAACCAACCACACAATGTCAAAATACATCACCATAAAGGATATTGCCAACGAACTCGGCATCTCAAAGTCGACAGTATCGCGCGCCCTGTCGGGCGACTCGTCGAATGTGAAGGCAGAAACAATGCAGCTCATCATCGAGACGGCACGCCGCATGGGCTATCACCGCAATGAGATGGCTGTGAGTCTGCGAAAGCAAAGCTCGCACAGCGTAGGTATCATCATTCCCGAGATAGTCACATCGTTCTATATGACATTCATCAGCCATGTGCAGGCTATATTGCGCCAACACGGCTACAATGTGCTCATCGCCTCCTCCAACGAGAGCTACATACAGGAGTGCAGAAATATAGAAATGATGGAACACTGCATGGTTGACGGGCTTCTTATCAGCGTATGCGACAAGGAACGCAACACGGACGTCTACCGACGTATCGTATCGCGTGGCACTCCCGTCGTGTTCTTCGACCGTACCATAGACAATGTGGAAGCTTCGCAAGTACGGTCAGACGATTATATTATGGCGTTCTTCATGGTGGAGCAACTCATACGCAGCGGCAACAAGAGGATTGTGCATATTCCCGGACCATCACGCATACGCAATGCCTATGAGCGCCAACGCGGCTATCATGATGCTCTGGAGAAGTTCCACGTCGACTTCAATCCCGACCTTGTGCTGCCACCGGCATTGAGCGCCGAGGAGGGAAGCCGGGTGATGGACAACTTTCTTGACCGCAACATCCCGTTCGACGCCGTGTTCGGATTTACGGAGACCGCTCTCATAGGTGCCAAGAACCTGATACAGAAACGTGGACTGCGCATACCCGACGATGTGCGTGTGTGCTGTATGGCGGGCACCACGCTCTGCACTCTTGTACACCCTACCATTACCGCTGTAGAACAGCCCGTAGAGCAAATGGCTGCGGAAGCTTGCCGGCTGCTTATTCTCAATATGGGCAACAGCGAAAAGCACGTGGAGGACGTAGTGCTGAGGGGCAGGACAGTAGAAAGGGAGTCAACCGAATAAATAGGTGAACACCCCGGAAAGGGGCTGACTCTGAACCAGGGGAATACGCAATCGTTTGCATAGCGTATTCCCTTTTTTTTGCATAGTCCATATACGCCGACACAGAAAAACGTATTAACTTTGGAGCAAGAAATAATATCACCTAAACTTATAAACTAAAAAAATTACCGATTGCGACTATGCAAAAAAATTACTTGTTTCTCAATTTCTTAGTCATGCTTACAAGCTTGGCTTTCGGAGCCTTTGCAGCCCAACCGTCAATGGCAGCAAACGATTACACTCCAACAGTTACGGAAGACGAAATATCTGTCTTCCTTGAAACCTCATTCGACAATGCTAAGGTTTGGGCGTGGAACAACGAAAATCCACAGCTAACCAATGCTGGATGGCCTGGCGATGCTATGACTCTTATGGGCAAAACAGCCAATGGCAAGAACGTATTCAAGTGGACATATACTGGCGACAAGGGCGCACCAACAGCCATAATCTTTACTCATGATGGCGAAAAGAAGCTAAATGGAGGCGACCAGGAATACGTAAACCACGGTTATTATGTTGAAGGCAAATACACCAAGACTATTGAGGTAGCTGCCGGCAAGGTGATGGTTTTCTTCGACAATAGTACAGCCAATCTTAAGGATGTTTACTGCTACATTTACAATGGTACTACTGCAGCGCAGGAATGGCCAGGTATGAAAATGTCACTTGACAACGAAACTGAGTATAATGGCAAAAAAGGTTATTATACAGTAGAAGTTCCTCAAGCATTCCTTACTGGTTATTTCGTTATTAATAATGGAGCAGCTGCTTCTAATCTTGCAGGTGAAACCGTTTATGTGAATGGTACTGTAACGGCTATTGAGACTACAACCATGACTGATGTTAAGAAGGCAACAAATGATGCCTGGTACACCATCTCTGGTATCCGCATCAAGAAGCCTACTCAGGCTGGTCTCTATATTCACAATGGTAAAAAAGTAATCATCAGATAATAATAGCAGATTATGAAAAAGACAATCAATTATGGTCTTCTGATGTTGGTGATGCTCTTCACCATGGCATCCAACATCTTCGCAGACAACAAATATGGTCTTAAAGACAATATTCAGGATGGTGTCATCCTTCATTGTTTCGACTGGACGTTGGCAGATATCCAGGAAGAAATTCCTAATATCGCCAAGGCAGGCTTTACTGCAGTTCAGACTTCTCCTGTTCACGAAAGAGCAGGTAAAGGATCCGTCTGGTATGATGTTTATCGTCCATACGACTTTAAGATAGGTAATGGTCTTGGTACTGAAGCTGACCTGAAGGCTCTCTGTGCTAAGGCTCATGAGTATGGTGTCAAGGTGATTGTGGATGTGGTAGCTAATCATACCGACTATGGTAACGTGGCAGACCGTTTGAAGGATCAAGGACTTTACCATCAGCCTTTCGATGTGGGTAATTGGCACGACCGTCATCAGGTGACATTTGGCAAGATAGGTATGTGGGATCTTGATACCAACAATCCTACTGTGCAAGCCATCATCAAACAATACATCCAGGATTTGA
>URQS01000082.1 GCA_900550035.1 uncultured Prevotella sp.
ACAGAGTTCTTCGCACGCTGGCGAATGTCGTTGATTATGGTGCGAGCCTCAGCAAGCTGGTCGGTCTCGATGAGAGCCTCTGCACGCATGAGCATTACATCGGTGAAGCGGAACACATAGTCGTTCATAGCGAACGCCTGCCATGAGCCGTTGTAGGTCTCGCCCTTTGAGCGCTGCGGCACCTCCTTCATAGAGCAGTAGTAGCCGTAAGTGTTCGGCGTGCGACTGTTAGCCTTTGTGAGCGTATACTCCTCCTCGTACTTGTACGGGAAGGTAGGCATACCCACGGTGTGGAAGAGACGCGGATCCCATTTCTGGGTGGTCGGCTTGCCGTTGACGGGATAGTCGATATGCTTGTTATAGTCGTCAAACTCGGGCAGTCCGTTCTTTGTCTTGAATGCGTTCACGAGGTCCTGCGACGGCTTGTGGAAGTCCCATCCGCACGACCACATTCCCCAAACACCGTTGAGCATGTTGCTCCAGTTGGCGCGTCCGAATGTGGTGTTGTCCTCCTTATAGTCAGAAGTCTGCACGGCGAACACACTCTCCTTGCTGTTTTTCTCTTCGGGCAGGAAGATGTCGCCGTAGTCTTCAAGATAGCCGAAGTAGGGCGAGCTCTTCACCACGTTTGTATATTCAATCACCTTCTGCATATACTCCTTGTTGATGTGGTCGTAGCCGTTGGTTGCCTCGTAGCCATCACCGTATGCAAGGGTGAGGTAGCACTTGGCGAGATATGCCGCAGCAGCAACGCGGTTGACGCGGTTCTGCTCTTTCTGCATCTCGGGCAGCACGTCGTAAGCCTCCTTGAAGTCGTTTATTATCTTGCCGAACAACTCCTCGTATGTAAACTCGTCGTTGCGAGTCTTCTCCTGTAGATTGTTCTTCGTTACGTTCTCGTCAATCCAAGGCACCTGGCGGAACATGGTAATGAGCTTGAAGTAGAAGTGTGCGCGGAGGAACTTCACCTCAGCCACACGCTGCTTCGTCATTTCCGCACCAAGCTTGCTGTCGCCATACTGCTCAAGCGAGAGCAATGCGCGGTTGCAGCGGCTCACAGCGCAATATAGGCGATACCAGAGTTCGTCAAACTCGCCGGGCGTGGAAGTCATTGTAGACCATATCTCCATGGGATGATAGCCGGTGTCGGTAGTGCCCGAACCACCTTTCAGGCAGTCGTCTGAGGCGAGGTCGCCGTAAGGCCACAGGTTGAAGGGGTAAGTGTACCAGCAGTCGCCGAGCATGGCATAGGCTGCCGTCACCATGCCGTCGGGGCGCGCAAACGCCTTGTCCTGGTCGATTACGCCCTTGGGACTCTCGTCGAGAAAGTCGCTGCATGACGTGGCTGTCGTGAGGGTGAGTGCAGCCACAAACATATATTTGAATATATTTTTCATTTTGTCGTTTTCTTTTTATTTGGTAAATAGAGTTGTTGCATTTGCCGTTGTGTGCTTGTCTGGGCTTCTGCCATTAGAAACTGAGCTGCAGGCCGAGCGACACCGACGAAGAGTGGGGATAGGCCCAGTTGGGGTTCTCGGGGTCTGACACGGTGAACGAGTTGCTCTTCAGCGTGAAGAGGTTCTGTCCCGACGCATAGACGCGGGCCGAGGTCATGTGCAGCTTCTTGAGCAGAGGGGCGGCCAGATTGTAGCCCAGCTGCAGCGTGCGCAGCTTCAGCCACGAGCCGTGCTCCACAAAGTAGGTAGAGGCGCGTCCCTCGTCGCTGGTGTTGTTGGTGGTGAGGGCCGGGATGGTCGACGAGGTGTTGTCTGCCGTCCATGCGCCGAGCAGGCGGTTGCCCTTGTTGCTGCCGGCGTCGGTGATGCTCCAGAAGTCGGTCTGGAATTTCTGGTTGTTGTACACGTCGACACCGCACACGCCCTGGAAGAACATCGAGAGGTCGAAGCCCTTGTACTTGAGAGCCACGTTAAGGCCCCAGTTGAAGTCGGGCACAGGGTTGAATATCCAGTCCTGGTCGTTGGCATCAATCACGCCGTTGCCGTCGAGGTCGGCATATTTGAGTCCGCCCACACGGGCGTTGGGCTGTCCCGAGGCGAGCACCTCGTCACGATTCTGGAAGAGACCGTCGACCACATATCCCACGATGGAGCCGTAGGGCTTCTTCGACTGCACGAGGTTCTCCTTTGTGGTGTGGGCATAGGAGCCAGTGGTCGTGGTGGGCAGGTATGTCACCTTGTTGCGGAAGAAGTCGGCGTTCAGACTCACGTCGTAGCCCAGGCCGTAGGATGTGGTGTGGCGGTAGCCCACGTTAAACTCCATACCCACGTTGCGCAGCGACGGACCGTTGCTCCACGATGCGCCGCCCTCGCCCATCGCTCCGAGATAGGCCGGCGAAATGAGCATGTCTTTCACATCTTTTATATAGGCGTCGACCGTGCCGTAGAGTTCTTGACCAAAGAGCGAGAAGTCGGCACCGACGTTATATTGTATCGTTGTCTCCCACTTCAGATTATCATTGCCAGTCTGTGTGGCGCGGAAGCCTGACGGGAAGATGCCTGTACCTTGACGATATAGGTCGTAGGCGGTGGAAGTGACACGGTCAGCACCATAGTCGGCAACATACAGTCCGTAACGTGCCGTGTTAGAAATCTCTTGGTTACCAGTCTTACCCCATGATGCACGAAGCTTAAGATCGTCTATCCACGATGCTTTCAGATTCTTCGAAAGACGATAGCCGAGTGTAGCAGCAGGGAAGTTACCGTAGCGATTGTTCTTGCCAAAGCGTGAAGAGCCGTCACGACGTATTGTGAACGAAGCAAGAACGAGGTCTTGCCAGTTGTAGTCAACCTTTCCGAAGAACGAAGCCAGCGAATAGCCAGAGCCTATACCTGTAGCTCGCTCGATTCCCGTTGCTGCATCAGGCCACATATAGTCCTTGTCTTCAATCACGAAGGTTTGGGCGTATGCACCAACATCTTCAACCGTCTGCTTGTGCAGCTCCATACCAGCAAGCACAGTGAAGTCATGATCGCTACCTATCTTGAAGTTATAGTTGGCAGTGTTGCTCCATGTCCAACGAACGTCGTCGTGTGCCGAGACGTCGTGCTCGGAATGTTATTGTTGACGATGTCCGATTTGAATGTATGGCTCATCGAGTGGATGAACGAGTGATAATAGTCGAGACCGAAATTAGAGCGCAACAAAAGACCCTTCAATGGTTTTACATCCACATAGGCATTGCCAAATACACGCCATATCTTGAGGGCATTATCACGGTTCATATACATCTCACGCAGAGGATTCTGGCGGTCGCTCATGCCACCTACTGGTCCGCCAAATGTGGTGCCGTCCTCTTCATATACAGGAACTGTAGGCGACATCTTCAGCGCATTCTCCATCGGAGCGCAGTCCACCTGCTTTGAGTAGGTTACAGTAGCGTTTTCGCCTACACTAACTATATTGTTTATATTGTATGTAGAATTGAATCGTGCCGAGAAGTTCTCAAAGTTTGAATACTTAAGTATACCATCATTCTTCTTGTATCCTGCCGAGAAAAGACCAGTAAACTTGTCGGTGGCACCCGATAGAGAGAGGTCGTAGCTCTGCATGAAGCCGGTGCGCGAAATCTCGTCAAGCCAGTCGGTGTCAGAGCAGCGCATGGTTTTCTTCGAGTTTATGTAGCCGTCGTAGGCTCCGTTCACGGTGTAGGTGTTATACTGGCGCGTGGCGGGGTCATAGGCCGTTATGGTGCGTCCGGCAGTGGCGTTGAGGTCGAGGCCGTAGTTGCGTGCGTAGGCCACGGGGTCGAGGCCGTCGTTGAGGGCTGCCTGTGTCATGGCGGTGGCATACTCAGCAGTGTTGCAGAGCTTCATCATCGACTGCGAGTTGTAGAACTGCGCCGTGACGTTGGCCGAGAAGTCAACATTGAGTTTGCCGCCCTTCTTGCCGCGCTTGGTGGTGATGATTATCACGCCGTTGGCGGCGCGCGAACCATAGATTGAAGCTGAAGCTGCATCTTTGAGCACCTGCATGCTCTCAATATCGTTCATGTTGAGCGAGTTGAGGGCTGTTGTTGTTGGTACTCCGTCGATAACGAAGAGTGGGTCTTGCGAAGAATTGAATGAGCCGATACCACGGATGCGAACCGTACCAGTACCTATTGGCGAACCGTCAGTGGAGATGGTCATGCCTGGCACCTTGCCTTGCAAAGAGCGCATGGGATCTGTATCGGCAGACGATTTGAGGTCTTTGGCATTTACTACAGACACCGAGCCAGTCAAGTCGGCCTTGCGCTGCACCTGATAGCCAGTTACGACAACCTCGCCGAGCAGCTCAGCGTTGTCTTGGAGCACAATCTTCAGATTGTCGCCAGCCTTTACTTCCTGATCCTTACATCCTATATAAGAAATGACAAGGGTTTCGCCGGGTTTTACATTGAGTTTGAAGTTACCGTCAATATCGGTAACAGTGCCCATATTGTTGGCTCCTTTCACCTTTACCGATGCACCAATAATAGGTTCACCCGTCTTGTCGGTCACCGTTCCGCCAATGCCATTGGTCTGTGCATACATGCCAGTACCGGCGAACATGAGCATACTTACTAAAGCTACTTTTGCTTTTTTCATAAGATATACGTTTTTGTTTTTGGTTTAAGTTTGCGTCTTTTAACGGTTGCAAAGTTATAGGATAAAAAATAAGTGACATTTCATGAATCGTTCACAAAATATCACTCATGTTACATGCAACAATCGTTGACGGGATAGTCAAAAATGTTGAGTTTTTTGTCCTGATGTGCCAGTTATTTCATTTAGTTAAGTAAATTAAACCTTCATTTCCTCTCTTATATCTGTAGGATATTTGTCATATTGTTTTTTAAAGCATGACGAAAAATAGCCTGGAGTGGCAAATCCTACTTCGTTGGCTATTTCGGATACAGTCTTGTCGGTGGTCTTGAGCAGAGTCATGGCTCGTTTGAGTCGTGTCTCGCGCAGTATTTCTACGGGAGTCATGCCTGTCAGTGCTTTCACCTTACGGTATAGCTGCACGCGCGACAGTCCAACTTCGTCGCCAAGGTCTTCAATCTTGAGATTGGTGTTCGACATATGCTTCTCCATTGCCTTGAGGAATGTATCGAGGAATCGTCGGTCGGGCGAAGGAGAGTGTTGAGTATTGAGTGTCGAATGTTGCGCTCGGCTTTTGTCGCTTGCCAGAGCAAGAATTGTCGGCTGCTCCAATTGCGAATTTTGAGCATTGAACAGTTGGCGAAGCTTCTGGCGATTGGCAAGAAGCGATGCTATGTTTGCAACAAGCAGGTCGGCACTGAACGGTTTGGTCATATACATGTCGGCACCGGTCTGCATACCCTCAATATACTGCTGTTCGCTGCTGCGGGCAGTGAGCAACAGCACCGGAATATGGCTTGTCGCCTCATGTTGCTTAAGACGGGTGCAGAAGGTCAGTCCATCCATTACGGGCATCATCACGTCAGACACAACGATGTCGGGCACACTCTCCACGGCAAGTTTCAGTCCGCTCTGGCCGTCGGCTGCCTCTATCACATAATAGCGATCGAGCAAGAGTGTGCGCAGATAGGCACGCATGTCGGCATTGTCGTCAACGATAAGCACGGTGGCGAGTTCGTCGGCATTGTCGTTAATCAGAGTATCGTGACGACTCTCCTGCACCGACTTTTGGCTTGCAATGAGTTGCTCGTCGGTAGTAGCGGTGGAGTCGTCGATGGTGGCGCGATTCTCTCGGCGGAACAGCAATACGTCACCAACAAGGCGTTGCAGTTGCTCCACGTTGCGCTTAATGATGTCAATGAGTTGCTGCGAATCACCTTTGCCAGCAGCCAGTTGGCTAACGGGACCAGCTATAAGCGTAAGCGGAGTGCGCAACTGATGTGACGCATTGGTGAAGAATCGTGTCTGTTCGTCGTTCAGTTCACGCATGCGGCGGTTGGCACGGCGTGTAGCACGCACGGCACGCCATGTAGCAAACACAGCCACAGCCAACATTAGGATTACGAGCAATGCCACGATGAGCAATGTGCGCTGAATATTGTAAAAACCGAGATAAGTCTCAAGTTTAGATTGTATCGTAGCAAGATATTGGTTTTGCTTCATTAGCGAGTTGCTACTTAGCGAAATGTCGGCTACATTTTGCGGTGTTATAACAAAGCTCTTCATATTGTTCGTGCGCTCGTATGGCTTGCCTTCGAGTATGTGCAGTGCGAGAGCTATCACCTCCTCGCCATGGGTAGGGTAGATGTATGATGCAGCGAGTTGTCCTTTCTGCACAGCGTCTATGCCCTCGCCTGGTAGTCCGTCAATGCCAAGGAAGCGAATTTCACGCTCTTTGTGCAACTCTTTGGCAGCTTCGTAAGCACCTACAGCTGCAAGGTCGCTATGACAGAACACTACGTCGGCAGTCTTGCCGTCCTTTAGCCATTGACGCATGATGCGCTTGCAGTCGTCGTACGACCATTTGCTTGGCACATGATGATAGTCAATATATGTCTCGCGGCTAATGGCTTCGCTGAAACCTTTGTGTCGTTGTGCGGCAGGTGAAATCTCAAGTGGTCCGGTCATCTCCAGCACTATGGGACGTCGTCTTTCCGTTTTCATGCTGTCGCGACACAGCATTGCTGCATATTCCGCCATCTTGCGTCCTGCCTCAACGTTGTCGCCACCTATATAAGCGGTATAGTCGTTCATGGCTGTAATACGGTCGTAGAAGACAATGGGGATATGCTTGTCGTGGGCACGTTGCAGACTCTTGTTCAGGGCATGATAGTCGTTGGGCGAAACTACGAGCAGGTCGACACCCTCATCAACGAGGCTGTCTATCTGCCGGCATTGGCGTTCGTTGCTATTGTCGGCATTCTTTATAATCACCTTAACGTCGGTGTCATAGAGATGTTGTGCCGATAGCATCTCAATGTTGGCTTTCTCGCGCCAGCGTCCACCCACACACTGCGACACACCTATTTTATATTTATAGTTGGTAGTGCAGCTGGTGGCGAGTGTTAGCGTTGCTAACAGCATTAATAATGTATGATAAGTTTTGGGTTTCATAAAAAGATAGGTTTATTGGGTTTCCAATAGCAAAGTTAAATAATTTATCGATAACAAGCAACCAACAGATTTGACATTTGATGCAAGATTTGTTTCATCGGCCAATTCTTACAAGTTTTGGAAACATAAGTCATATACCAATTATAATATAAAATGTAATTTTGCGACAGAAACAAAACACCTACAGTTCAAACTTTTTGGATAATTCTAAAAACCTATATAAATATGAACAAGATTTTATTCAGCCGTACTGCGGCAACATCGTTTGTATTGGGGCTTGCAATGGCTGCCTCGGCACAACAGGCTAATTTCCTCAGTAGCAACCACTGCATCTACCGTGTAGACAACTCACAGAAAGTGCTTCTTCTGCCGGTGCAGGAGAAGGCAGAGATGTGCAATGTCAAGGTGATTGACGGCAACAGTCAGGTGAAGGCACTCAACATCCGCCTCGCTTCCAACCACATCGACTATTATGTGCCGCTCTACATCAGCGAGTACAAGAACAGCAAGAACATCTCTCTCGACATTCATGTCAATGGCACCTATCGTAACGATGGTGGTGTTTCGAGCTTCACATGCTGGAAGAACATGAAGTATGCCGACTCGTTCGACATGACCAACCGTGAGCAGTATCGTCCCGTATACCATCACACTCCGGCATACGGATGGATGAACGATCCTAACGGCATGTTCTATAAGGACGGCGTGTGGCATCTCTACTTCCAGTACAATCCCTACGGATCGCAGTGGGAAAACATGACTTGGGGACACTCTACATCAACCGACCTTATGCACTGGAAGTTTGAGGGTACTCCAGTTCAACCCGATGCTTGGGGCACGATATTCTCAGGTTCGGCTGTTGTGGACCACAACAACACTGCCGGATTCGGCAACGGAACAGTGGTGGCTATGTATACGTCGGCTGGCGAAAACCAGACACAGAGCCTGGCATACAGCACAGACAACGGCAAGACATTCACAAAGTATGAAGGCAACCCCATAATTACAAGCAATACGCCCGACTTCCGCGACCCTCACATGTTCTGGAACGAGGACATCAAGAAATGGAACATGATTCTCGCAGAGGGTCAGCACATGAACATCTATTCGTCTGACGACCTCAAGGCGTGGAAGCTCGAAAGCCAGTTCGGTGCAGAATACGGCAATCACAGCGGTGTATGGGAGTGTCCCGACCTTATGAAGTTGCGTGTGCGCGGTACTGACAAGTACAAGTGGATGCTCATTTGCAACATCAACCCTGGCGGTCCGTTCGGTGGTTCAGCCACACAGTACTTCGTAGGCGACTTCGACGGTAAGAAATTCACATGCGAGACAGCACCCGAGGTGACACGATGGATGGACTACGGCAAAGACCACTACGCCACCGTAACCTTCGACAACGCTCCCAACGGACGCCACGTGGCAATGGCATGGATGAGCAACTGGCAGTATGCCAACCAGGTACCAACCAAACAGTATCGTTCGGGCAACTCAATTCCGCGCGACCTCGACCTCTACGAATACGAAGGTAATACATATTGCGGCGTAACTCCGTCGCCTGAGCTTACAGCAGCACGTCCGAAGAAGTCTACTAAGACTCTGAGCGAATCGTGCGAAGTGGTAGTTACACTCAAGGGCAGTGCCACCATCACACTCTACAACGAAAAGGGTGAGCAGGTGGTTATGACCTACGACGACAAGATTCGCACATTCACAATGGACCGCACCAAGAGCGGACTCAAGGACTTCAGCGACGACTTCGCTGCCGTCACAACAGCACCCGTACATGGCAAGATGACTCACCTGCGCCTCTTCATCGACAAGAGCAGCATTGAGGCGTTCGATGCCGAGGGCCGCATGGCAATGACCAACCTCGTATTCCCCACCAAGCCTTACAACAAGATTATAATCAAGGGCAAGGGCAAATATGCGGTGTATAATTTGAAGTAATGTATCAAATATTGCAGAAATGTTGTATGATACATTTTTGCAATCCTATGAAACATTATTTGTACCATCTCTGCTGCATAAACAATAACTTTGCAGCAGAGAATTTTTCAAACAATCAGCTAATAACTAAAAAGTTTATACTCAAAATGAGCAACTCAAACTCAAGCAAACTTACGCTCATCCCGGTGATGATAGCATTCTTCACAATGGGATTTGTCGACCTCGTCGGCGCAGTATCAAACAATATGCAGGAAGACTTCGGACTGTCTGATTCGGCAGCCAACTTCTTTCCCTCGCTCGTGTTCTTCTGGTTTCTTATCTTCTCAGTGCCCACGGGCATGCTGATGAACAAGATCGGACGCAAGAAGACTGTGCTGCTGTCTATCATCATTACAACTCTGGCAGTGTTCCTGCCACTCTTCGATAGCTTCATGCCTACCAAGGAGAGCCAGCTCTGGCTGATGTACATCTCGTTCTCGCTCCTCGGCATTGGCAACGCAATCATGCAGACATCAATCAATCCGCTGGTGACAATGCTCGTCAAGGGCCACTTGGCTTCGACACTCACCTTCGGACAGTTTGTCAAGGCCATCGCCTCGTTCATAGCTCCGCTCATCGCAGCATGGGGCGCCACCACTACAGCTCCTATCTTCGGACTCAGCTGGCGCATTCTGTTCCTCCTCTTCTTCGTAGTGGGTATGATTGCCACACTGTGGCTCGGCATGACCAGTATTGAGGAAGAGCCAATTGAAGGCAAGGCTTCAGGCTTTGTCGACTGCCTGAAGATGCTCGGTTCGCCCATCATCCTGCTCTCGTTCATCGGCATCATGTGCCATGTGGGCATCGACGTTGGTACAAACGCTGTGGCTCCTAAGATTCTTCTGGAACGTCTGGGTGGCGAAGGCGACTCGCTCAGTCAGTTCGAATACGCCACATCACTTTACTTCGCATTCCGTACACTCGGCTGTTTCACCGGTTCGATACTTATGCGCAAGCTTAACATCCGCACCTTCTTCACCATCATCGTGCTTATGATGGCGCTGTCGATGATAGGCTTCGTGTTCGGTACAGAGAAGTGGGAGCTTTGGGCTGCCATCGCTCTCGTAGGCTACGGCAACTCTAACGTCTTCTCAATCGTGTTCTCGCAGGCTATGCTTTCAGCACCCGAGAAGAAGAACGAGGTTTCGGGACTGATGATCATGGGCCTCTTCGGTGGCACAGTATTCCCGCTCTTCATGGGATTTGCAAGCGATGCTGCCAAGGCGGCCGGCTCACAGTATCCGCAGATTTGGGCTGCTGTAGTAATGGCAGTAGGCGTTATTTATTTGCTTAGTTATATTCCTAAAGTTAAACAGTAAAAACCTAAAATTATGAATACAAAATACGTAGTAGGTCTTGGTGAGGCACTCTGGGATGTGCTTCCTGAGGGAAAGAAACTTGGTGGTGCTCCTGCAAACTTCGCATTCCACGCAGGACAGTTCGGACTCAACTCCATCGCTGTGAGTGCTCTTGGCGAGGACAAGCTTGCTGAGGAGACCATCCAGCAGCTTGAGGAGAAAAAGTTGCAGTATTGCATGCCACGCGTGCCCTATCCAACTGGCACTGTTCAGGTGACACTCGACGATGAGGGCATACCCACATATGATATTAAGGAGAACGTAGCTTGGGACAACATCCCATTCACCGACGAAGTTAAGGCTATTGCCGAGAACGCACGCGCCGTATGCTGGGGCTCGTTGGCTCAGCGCAACGTAGTGAGCCGTGAGTCCATCTATAAGTTCCTCGACGCAACACCGAAGGACTGCATGAAGATTTTCGACATCAACCTGCGCCAGAACTTCTATACCAAGGAGATTATCTGCGAGAGCATGAAGCGTTGCAACGTACTTAAGATCAACGACGAGGAATTGGTTCTCATCGGCAGAATGTTCGGCTATCCGGGTCTCGACATCGAGAACAAGTGCTGGCTCATCCTCGGCAAGTACAACCTCGATATGCTCGTGCTCACCTGCGGTACCAACGGCAGCTATGTGTTCACACCGGGCACCATGTCGTTCCAGCCCACACCCAAGGTTGAAGTGGCTGATACAGTAGGCGCAGGCGACTCGTTCACCGGCACATTCTGCGCTTCTATCCTCGATGGTATGAGCGTTGCCGATGCCCACAAGCGCGCCGTACACGTAAGCGCATACGTATGCACACAGAACGGTGCAATGCCCGTGTTGCCCGAAGAGGTGAAGAACGTGAAGTAAAAATACAATAAAAG
>URQS01000083.1 GCA_900550035.1 uncultured Prevotella sp.
TGCAAATCTACTCATTCCCAACTGTTTACGTTCCAACCTCTCTTATTCTCCTTTGACTGCTTTAGAGCTTTATGTTAATAAAAGATAAAGTATAGAAGTATTAAACTTGTTAATATACTTTTATATGTACATTTGTAATGTAGGATTGTTATATTTAAATATTATAATTTGAATGGTAAGTAGGATTTTGTTATTAGGTTCTATATATGTCGCGTCTATATTGTGCTATGATATATATAAGGACTACAAAAAGGAACGTCAGATAAGTCCATTGAGAGTAATCGGAGTGGGAGTTTGTCTGATTTATGTGGTGCGAAGTATACATGAAGTCTTATTAAATCAATAAATAAGCAGATTCAAGGAAGCGTGTCAAGACTTGTCGTTTTAGTCTTGGTACGCATCTTTTTTTGTTTTTCTTCAGTCTGAATAATATCTGTATATTATGCACTTTTTGTATTTGTTTGCACAAAACTTAGTTTTTTTGATAAATTTTTCCGTAAAATGATTGTTTTTTATCAAAAAAGGTATAACTTTGTACTGAATTTATTGGTGATGTCTTGACGACGCACTACGCCCTATTGACCAAAACTATAAACAATATATATAAACCATAAAAAAATAGCCAAAATATAAACCGTAAACAACAATCAACGCATCCAGCAATGGGTGTAAAATTCATATTACATTTAACATACTACTTTATGCAAAACAAACAAAAAATCGGCATAGGGGGGGTATTAGGTGCTGCATTCTTGTTGCCTTTATCATCCTTTGCTGCTGACAAGACCATTGGCAGCCATGCCGCCGATGCCGCAAGTTTGCTGAAGCCTAAGACCGAGTCTGTTACATTTGCCAATCAGCAGGCAAAGCATCAGAAAGTTACCGGTCAGGTGGTTGACGAAAACGGTGAAACCGTAATTGGTGCATCCGTTGTTTTGAAGAGCAACCCCAAGGTTGGCGCAGTGACTGACGCAGATGGTAAATTTACACTAACCGTATCAAACACTAAGGACGTACTCGTTGTATCATACCTCGGCTATCAGTCGCAGGAGGTACCTATGAAGGGTAAGACCATTTTCTCGATTACTCTTAAGGAAGATGCCAAGCAGCTTGGCGATGTTGTGGTAACGGCTTTCGGTGCCACACAGAAGAAGGAGACTGTGGTAGGTTCAGTGCAGCAGGTTAAGCCTGAGAGTCTGCGTGTGCCTTCAGCAAGTATTTCTTCATCATTCGCCGGCCGTCTGTCGGGCGTTATCGCTACACAGAGTAGCGGTCAGCCTGGTGCCAATGGTTCTGACTTCTACATCCGTGGTATCGCCACCATCAGTGGTGCCAAGTCGCCGCTTATCGTCATGGACGGTATGGAGATTTCGCAGGACGACCTCAACCACCTCGATCCGGACGTAATCGAGAGCTTCTCAATTCTTAAGGACGCATCTGCCACAGCCATGTACGGTTCGCGTGGTGCCAATGGTGTGCTCATCATCACCACCAAGAGTGGTCAGGACCTCGACCGTCCGAAGATTTCGTTCCGTGTGGAGGCCAACGTTACCATGCCTACATCAAAGCCAAAGTTTGTTGACGGCGCCCGCTTCATGGAGCTGTACAACGAGGCTGTGACAAGCCAGGGTACAGGTTCTACACTCTACACCGCCGAGCAGATTGCCAATACGCGCAATCACGTCAACGGTCAGGTGTTCCCTGACGTAAATTGGTATAAGGAGATGTTCAAGAATGCGTCTTACAACCAGAAGGCTAACATGAACGTTCGTGGTGGTACAAATAAGATTGTGTACTTCATGAACCTCAACGTGAGCCATGAGACTGGTATGTTGCGCAACCGCAGTAAGGAGTATTATTCTTTCAACAACAATATCGACTACATGCGCTATGCGTTCCAGAACAACATCGACTTCAACATGTCTAAGTCGTCGAAGATTTCGCTCCACTTGTATGCAGGTCTCGACAACATGCACGGACCGCTCGCTGGTAGCAACGACATCTCACGCTCTCTGAACGACCTCTACAATCAGATGATGAACGCCAACCCGGTGCTCTTCCCTATACAGTACGACAACGAGGGCGACGAGTGGGTACACTGGGGCTATCGTCAGCTTGCCAACGGTGGTAACTTCAACCCGATGGCACGTCTTGTTAGCGGCTATCAGGACTCATTTGCAAGTACAATTACTGCCAACTTGAACTTCGACCAGAAGCTCGACTTCGTCACCAAGGGTCTTGGCTTCCACTTGATGTTCTCATTCAAGAACTGGTCGAAGAGTACCAATTTCCGTTCGCTCAACTTCAACCACTACGAGCTGAAGAGCTATACCCAGAACGAAGACGGTACATTCTCTTATGTACAGGCTCCGAAGGGCGACCCATCGAAGCCGGTGCTTAGCAACTCTGGTCAGAACGCCGGCGACCGCCGCTACTATGCTCAGGCTTACTTCGACTACAACCGCTCGTTCGGCGACCATACCGTTACAGGTATGCTCCTCTGGAACATCAACCAGTACAGCTCGAACATGTATTCAACCGATGTGCTCGCATCATTGCCACAGCGTAAGATAGGTTTCGCTGCACGTGCCACCTACGACTACAAGCACCGCTACCTCATCGAGTTCAACGCTGGTTACAACGGTTCGGAGCAGTTTGCCAAGGGCCATCAGTGGGGCTTCTTCCCATCGGTAGGTTTGGGCTACAACATTAGCGAGGAGAAGTTCTGGGAGCCGGTTAAGAACGTTATTTCTAACTTCAAGCTCCGTGGTACATACGGTCTTGTAGGTAACGACCAGTATGGCTACGAGCGCTTCATCTATCGTGAGGACGTTTCGCTCACAGGCAAGGGCTCGTTCACAACAGGTCTGCCAGGCAACTACGTTACTTATTCTGGTCCGGGATGGAACCGTCTGCGCAATGAGAACGTATCGTGGGAGGTTGGCCACAAGCTCGACCTCGGTTTCGATATGCAGCTCTTCAACGCTCTCGACATCACCTTCGACTGGTTCCGCGAGCGCCGCTCTAACATCTTCCAGCAGAAGCTCTCTATTCCTAACTACTTGGGAACAGCCGACACCAAGATTTATGGTAACCTTGCTGAGGTAGTGAACCAGGGCTTTGATATGGCTGTCAACTACAGCAAGCGTATCAATCAGGACCTCTCAATCCAGTTCCAGGGTACATTCACCTACAACAACAACCACATCTCTGCATACGACGAGGCTCCGGGCAAGCGTCCGGCAATGAAGAGCCAGGGCAAGAACGTTAACACCGTATGGGGTTACGTAGCTAATGGTCTCTACATTGACAAGGCTGATATCAAGAACAATCCGACATCTACACTCGGCAACATTGCCATCGCTCCTGGTGACATTAAGTATGTGGACCAGCCTGACCGCGAAGGCAACTACGACGGACGTATCACAGCCGACGACCAGGTGCCATTGGGTGTAAGCGTACCTAAGATTATCTACGGTTTCGGACCCTCAATTGGCTACAAGAACTGGGATTTCTCAGTATTCTTCCAGGGTCGTGGCAACGTGGCTCTCATGCTCAGCAACATCGCACCGTTCGGCAACTCTTACCGTCGTGGCGTGCTCGAGTTTATCGACAAAGACCACTGGAGTCCTGACAATCAGAACCCGAACGCCAAGTTCCCGCGTCTGACCGAATCCGACAACTCGCACAATACACAGAGTTCAAGCTACTGGTTGCGCAACGGTCGTTTCCTCAAGCTCAAGAACGCCGAGATAGGCTACTCGCTCAAGAATATGCGATTCTATGTCAACGGTACCAACCTGCTCACATTCTCACCGTTTAAGGAGTGGGATCCTGAGATGGGCGGTGGCAACTACACCACCAAGTATCCGACACAGATGACTCTTAACGTAGGTGTTCAACTCACAATTAACTAATAAACAATATGAAAATTCTAAATAAAGCAATAATAGGCTGCTTGCTCGCTGCGGGACTCACGATGACATCGTGCGACTACCTCAATGTCATCCCCGACGAGACTACTACTGGTGCCGATATGACCAAGGACCGTCAGGCAGCCCTCAACTATCTGTACTCTTGCTACGGATTCTTGCCTACACCTAACGCCGGACCTACGTCGCTCGACTTTCTTACCGGTGATGAGGTGGTTACGGCTTTCGAGCATGAGACCTTTGCCGCATTCCCTAAGGGCAACTACTCGGCTTCAAACCCAGTGATAAGCTACTGGAACACTCTGTATCAGGGCATTCGCCAGTGCTATATGTTCCAGGACGAGCTCAATAAGGGCGGCAACTTCCATGGCCTTGAAGATAAAGACCGCAACGACTACAAGGCACAGGTGACATTCCTCATCGGATATTATCACTTCCTGCTCTCTCGCTGCTATGGTCCGATTATCGTAGTACACCAGACACCCGACCCGATGCTTCTGCCTGAGAACTATCAGGGACAGGAACCTTACGACGACTGCGTCAATTTCATTTGCGAGAAGTTTGACGAGGCTGCCAAGGGTCTGCCTGCTACACGTACAGGTGCACAGGCAAATGAGTTTGGTCTTGCCACAAGCGTAGTTGCCAAGGCTATGAAGGCTAAGATGCTGCTCTACGCTGCTTCGCCTCTGTTCAATGGTAACAGCAAGTTCTACTCTGACTTCAAGGACAAGAGTGGTAATGCTCTTATGCCGCTTACTTACGATGCCAACAAGTGGCAGAAGGCTGCCGATGCATTCAAGGAGGCTATCGCAGCTGCTGAGTCAGCAGGCTATCATCTCTACGACCGTGGCGATTGCAAGCTCAACAAGAACGGTTATCCTGCCGATCCACACGTGCGTGCTTTGCGCTACACCATCACCGACTATTCTGCAGAGGACGAGCCGGCTGGTGCCAACCCTGAAGTTATCTGGGCTGACTCACGTGGCGAGGGCTATTACGGATTGCAGAACAAGAGTATACCATACATCGCTACAGGTTGGGGATGGAACGGTGTGGCTCCTACTGTAGCTATGCTTAGCCGCTTCTACACCAAGAACGGTCTGCCTATCGACCAGGACAAGACATTCGACTATGCCGATCGTTGGGAGCCGGTTGAAGTGGATGAGGCACACGAGGATGAGGCTTATCCAGGACGCAAGACCCCGAAGTTCAATCTCGACCGCGAGCCACGTTACTATGCATGGATTGCCTTCCAGGATGGTTACTACGAGATTCTGAGTGCATCTAACAACGGTGCTTACAAGGACGATCCTAACTATAATCTCACTTCAGACAATACTCATGGTCGTCTTGTTTGCGACTTTGTGGTTGGAGGCAACTGTAGCCGTGGTGTTGACGTAAATTCTTTGCGTAACAGTAACTATTCGCCGACAGGCTTCCTCAACAAGAAGTTTATCAATCCAGACCTTGTTAAGTCAAAGACTGGTGCTGATTATACCAATACTCCTTGGCCGGTTATCCGCTTGGCTGAACTTTACTTAGGCTATGCTGAGTGTCTTGTAGAGACTGGCGACCTCCAGACCGCACGTACTTACCTTGACAAGGTGCGCACACGTGCCGGTCTGCCTGGTGTAAAGGAAGCTTGGGAGCAGTTTGGTAAGGACCCTGCAAAGGCTACTACCAAGGAAGGCTTACGCGATATCGTTCGCAACGAGCGTATGAATGAGTTCTATCTCGAGAACCAGAACTTCTGGGATATGCGTCGCTGGCTGCTCGCTGAGACTTACTTCAACGTAAAGGCTAAAGGTATGAACATTGACGCAGAGGATATCAACGACTTCAGCACCATTAAAGAGGTTGTGTTCGAGCGTAAGTTCCAGTCGCCGATGAACTATCTGATGCCAATCCCGTCAGCCGACATCAACCGTAACGACCACGTAGTGCAGACTCCTGGTTATTAATAAAAAAAGCATTGTTACAAATAAAAAGACACAATGATGAAAAAGACAATTATAAAAATGCTTATGGCTGTAGCTCTTGTTGGCACCGTAGCATCATGCTCTGATGACGACAAGACAACACCGAGGGTGAACATCGACGAGTCGACTGTCACCGTTGACAGCAAGCAGCCGGGCAAAGTGGTGTTCCACTGGACTACTCCAGAGAACGCAGACTTTTACTATATCAAGGTAGCATACGACGACCCCGTCAAGGGTCACCGCGTGCTCAACGCCAGCACTTATGCCGACTCAATTATGATTGATGGTCTGTATGCTAAATATGGCGATTTGACCTATACGTTCACAGCAGTAAGCAGAGACGGCGGCGAGAAGGCTCTCTTCACAAAGACTGCAACAGCAGGTTATGTACCTGCCGTTATCAAGGACTTTGAGGTTGGTCCTATCGACCTTACAGCCGCACAGCTTTGGACTGACGACCAGGAGTCTTCAGAGGGTCCTATCGCCAATCTTGTTGACGGCAACAATGCCACTTACTTCCACATGAGTTGGAGTGCGCCTTCACCATGGCCTCACTATATCCGTGTAGACCTTGGCAAGAAGGTAAAGGGCGTATCGTTCTGGTATAAGGGCCGTAACAACGACAACAACGACAACCCGAAGAGAATGACCATCTTCGCCAGCAACAATGCAGGTGATACTCCTACAGCCGCTAATGCATGGGAGATTGGCAAACTCGGAAGCGATGTTCTGCCAAGTGGTACTGCTCCTGAATTCACTTCAGAAGGTTTGTTCAGTGAGGAGGAATTCCAGTATCTCTGGTTGCAGATTAATGAGGCTTACTCTGGCAGCAATTGGATTGCATTGGCAGAGCTTAGCGTAAAAGAAATGACACGTTCAAAATACGATCCTGAGAACGAACCAATCAAGTAGTCTTAGGTAGACACAACAAAAAAAACTCCGAGAACAGCGGCTTCAAGCCAATGTTCACGGAGTTTTTTTTGTTACTTCTTCCACAATCTTTTTATTGCCTCGAAAATCGAGGAGTGTGCTTGCTGGTATTCGTCCAGCGCTTTGTGCATTTCGCGTTCGCCTATCACGGTGATTTGTGCAGCCTTGTCGTAGTCAAACTCTCCGTATTGCTGCATCTGTGCCTCAACTACAATGTCGGGCTTGGAGATGATAGCCTGCTGTTTGGTGTTTTGGTCGACCATGATGGCAATGGAGCGCAAAAGCATATTTATGTAGTTGGGAGTCATTTCTTCTTTATAGTTGTGTGTGTTCACGTTGACTCCAACGAGCAGGTCGCCACGGCTTCTTGCCACCCGGTTGAGAGGCAGGGCATTAACCAGAGCACCGTCTACAAGCAGCATTTCGTCCTTCTTTATGGGGTCGAAGAAGAGGGGGATGGAAATACTGGAGCGTATAGCTTCGTATAGACTGCCAGAGCGGAAAACAATTTCGCGTCCGCTGTTCCAGTCGGTGGCAACTGCTGTGTAAGGAATGGGCAGGTCTTCGATATTCACATCGGGCACAATCTCTTTCAGGGCATCCATTACCTTAATGCCCTTCACCAGATGGTTGCGGCTGAAGGAGAAGTCGACCAACGAGAATATTTGCTTTTTGCTCAGACCTAACATCCACTTCTTCACCTCGCTTAGTTTGCCGGCAGCGTACATGCCGCCAATCAACGATCCCATGGAGCAACCGGCAACAGAAGTAATGTTGAAGCCCCTGCGCTCCAACTCTTCAATGGCTCCGATATGAGCCAAGCCGCGAGCGCCTCCGCTCGAAAGTACCAATGCTACATTCTTTTTCATTTTCTTCTTTTTTGGTTTTATGCCAACCCCGTATTCAGTAGGTTTTCTGAGCTTTGCTGTATGCGCAAGCGGTATTTGTCGGCATAGTAGATGCTCATCAGACGGCGCGGGTCGCGGTCGGTAGGAGTCAGAGCAAGAGCTACGTGTCCCATGGTGCGACGCAGATTCAGCTCAACGCAGGGATGCAGCCAGAAACCATCGCCGTCGGTGCGTGCCACTGCCATCATGTCTACGCCGAACGGTCCGCTGTAGATACCGTGCATTAGTGGCGATACAGCCTTTTGGATTTGCTGGCGTATGCTGTCAAGCAGATTCATATCTACATAGCGTGATAGCATCTCGCGCTTGTCTTTTTCGGTAGCGCAGATGCTGGCTGTATATGCTCCGCCACGAGTGTCGAACAGCGACAGGCCGAGATAGTTGATAGTTCCGTCGGCATTTGCCATAAACTCCATGCCGAAATCGTACACCTTATTATATAGTGGCTCAACCATAATGCCACCCTGCTGGCGCAGTACGCCACGCATCCATCCCAAAAGATGATTGTCGGGGATGGGCTGTGCCACATAGCGCACTCCTCTGCCGCTGCTGCTCCAAGGCGACTTCACCACGCTCCGACCGTATTGCTGCATAGCCGCCAATGCCTCGTCTTCAGTAGCGCAGTAACGGCTTTCGCCTACTACGCCGGGATTGGCATCGTGAAGCAAGGGCAGCAGATGTTCGGCTGCAAAACGGCGGCTGCTCATGTCGCGTATGGCAACAAGACGTTCGTCGGTAGGCAGCAGAGGCTTGAGTGACGGGTCGGCACGTAGCAGCTGCTCCTTTATGGTGCGGTCCCATCCCCATGGTGCAATCTGCAAGTCGTGGCGCATGTCGGGCGATATGTGCTTAAGGTCGCCAAGTGTGACGAATGCTACGTCGTGGGCATAGCGCTTCACGTGGCGCACCCATTCGAGAGCAGCTTCTACGTCGTCTACTAATACCATGTCGCCATCGTCTGCCCACAACGCAGGCAGAAAACTGAGGTCGGCACGCAGCTGGCGTCCGGCATGAGGGGCTGTAAAACGGGGTTGATTGGCCGCAAGGGCAATGTCGTGTTCGGGATTGAATATATGGAGTTTCATTTTTTTTAGTTGACAAGTTGACGAGTTGATAAATTGACTAGTTGGCAAGCTCGTTAGTTCTTGCCAAGTGTCCATAGAATACAAAATTACTTCATTTTTTTCAGATATTTCTCAGATATGGCCCAACGAATGTAAAAAAAATAAAAAATCACATATTTTGCAATATTGGGTTTGCAAATAAAGAAATTAATATTACCTTTGCATAGATAAAATCTTAACAAACCAGACAAGAAACAGAATAAAAGCGGAATGGAAGCTTTCTTCAAGACACATAAGTACCTCGTTGAGCATACGGATGCCCCCGTCAGACGTGCCTTAATGGACGAAATTGACTGGAGCGACCGTCTGATTGGCATTAAGGGTACACGAGGTGTGGGAAAGACCACATTCCTGCTGCAGTATGCCAAGGAGAACTTTGGTGCCGACGACCGCAAGTGTCTGTATGTCAATATGAACAACTTCTATTTTCAGGGACGTGGTATAGCCGACTTTGCTGCCGACTTCTACAATCTAGGCGGTGAGGTGTTGCTGGTCGATCAGGTGTTCAAGCAGCCCGAATGGAGTAGGGAGTTGCGCCTGTGCTACGACAATTGTCCCGGACTTAAGATAGTGTTCACAGGTTCGAGCGTGATGCGTCTTAAAGACGAAAACCCCGAGCTTAACGGTATTGTAAAGAGTTACAATCTGCGCGGTTTCTCATTCCGCGAATACCTGAATCTGCTCACAGGCAGCAATCTGCCTATCTACAGTCTTGACGACATCCTTGAGCATCATGAGGAGATAGCCACTAAGATAATAGGCGAGTGTAGCAATGTGCCAGAATACTTCCGTAGCTATCTGCACCACGGATTCTATCCTTTCTTCCTTGAACACCGCAATTTTGAGGAGAATCTGCTCAAGACGATGAATATGATGACCGAGGTGGACATCCTGCTCATCAAGCAGATTGAGCTGAAATATCTCACCAAGATCAAGAAGCTGTTCTATCTGCTGGCTTTGGATGGGGCGAAAGCACCCAATATAAGCAATCTGGCACACGACATCTCTACCAGCCGGGCTACGGTGATGAACTATATAAAGTATCTGTCCGACGCCCGACTCATAAATATGATTTACAACCCTGGCGACGAATTTCCAAAGAAGCCCGCCAAGATAATGATGCACAATCCCAATCTCCTGTATGCCATATATCCCATCGTGGCGCGCACTCAGGAGGTGATGGAGACATTCTTTGTCAATACGCTGTGGAAAGACCACAAAGTGCATCAGGCAGGCAAGGACGCATGCTACATAGTTGACGACGACTGCCGTTGCCGCATTGTAGACGCTTCGGGCACATCAAGGTTGCGAAATACGGCTAAGACTATCTACGCCGAGTATAACACACCCAACGGTATTGGTTATGACAACCATGTCCCGCTGTGGCTATTCGGATTATTATACTAAAACAAAAATACATTAACATTTTATTTTCAACAAAATGGCTAAAGAAAAAAAGTTTATCACATGTGATGGTAACACAGCTGCCGCTCACGTGAGCTACATGTTCACAGAGGTTGCTG
>URQS01000084.1 GCA_900550035.1 uncultured Prevotella sp.
GGGAGGGGAGTGATATGATTTGAAGGTGGAGCTTTAATATAATAAAAAAATAATTCGTTAAACAATTAAATAGAGTAGCCCAGCATACTATTCCCCTCCCTACGGGGGAGGGGTTAGTGGTAGGGCTTTTAATTAGTAGCCTTGCATACCATTCCCCTCCCTGCGGGGGAGGGGCCAGGGGTGGGGCTTTAAATCTCTTATATAATTATGAAAAAGGTTGTTGTAGCATTTTCAGGAGGTCTTGATACCTCATACACAGTAATGAAACTGGCCAAGGAAGGCTATGAGGTACACGCAGCGTGCGCCAATACAGGCGGTTTCTCGGCAGAGCAGTTGGTCACCAATGAACGTAACGCCTATCGTCTCGGAGCCAAGCAGTACGTAACGCTCGACGTTACGCAGGAGTACTACGAGAAGTCGTTGAAGTATATGATTTACGGCAATGTGATGCGCAACAACTGCTATCCCATTTCAGTTTCGTCAGAGCGTATCTTCCAGGCCATCGCCATCGCGCGCTACGCCAAGGAGATAGGTGCCGATGCCATAGCCCACGGTTCAACGGGTGCCGGCAACGACCAGATACGTTTCGACATGACATTCCTCGTAATGGCACCGGGTGTGGAGATTATCACACTCACACGCGACAAGGCTCTCTCGCGCAAGGAGGAGGTTGACTACCTTAACGAGAACGGATTCTTTGCCGACTTCACCAAGCTGAAGTATTCGTACAACGTAGGTATCTGGGGCACCAGCATCTGCGGCGGCGAGATACTCGACTCCACCCAAGGACTGCCCGAAGAGGCTTATCTGAAGCACGTGACTCGTGAGGACGAGTCGGAACTGAAGATTACGTTCGAAAAGGGCGAGATTGTTGCCGTCAACGGCGAGAAGTTTGACGACAAGGTGGCTGCCATCCAGAAGATAGAGGAGATTGGCGCAGCCTACGGCATTGGTCGCGACTGCAACGTAGGCGACACCATCATCGGCATCAAGGGCCGTGTAGGTTTTGAGGCTGCGGCTCCTAAGCTCATCATCGAGGCTCACCGTCTGCTCGAGAAGTACACGCTGAGCAAGTGGCAGCAGTACTGGAAGGACCAAGTAGCCAACTGGTATGGCATGTTCCTGCACGAGAGTCAGTATCTCGAACCGGTCATGCCCGACATCGAAGCGATGCTCACATCGTCGCAGCGCAACGTCAACGGCACGGCAATCCTGAAACTTCGTCCACTCGGATTTGAAACCGTAGGTGTAGACAGCAAGGACGATTTGCTCAAGTCGAAACTCGGAGAATACGGCGAGATGCAGCACGGATGGACAGCCGAGGAGGCCAAGGGATTCATCAAGGTGCTCTCTACTCCGCTGCGCGTCTACTACGGCATCCATCCCGACGAAAAGCGCTAATTCTTGCAACTTTTTAGTCCTCCGCAACGTCAAACAGGTATATAAATTATTGAACTTTCGCAAGTTCAGAAGTTAATGGTATTTAAGAAGTGACCACTCCCTTTGGTCGTTCAAGAAGTTAACGGACAATAGCTTTATTGCTTAAACAACAGGACATTTGTCCATTAACTTCACGAGCGAAGCGAGTTATCTTCCTATAACTTCCTATAACTACTTTCGCTTGCGAAACTTAAGTAAAAAAATTAAAATACTTTACGACTATGAATAGAAAACTTCAGCGTTCGTCGACCGACTGTATTCTCGGTGGCGTTTGTGGCGGACTTGCCAATTATTTTGAATTTGACCCTACGCTCGTTCGTGTGGCTTACGTGTTACTAACTGTATGCACGGCATTCAGCGGAACACTTGCCTATCTGCTGCTTTGGTTTGTCATGCCGAAGGAGAGGGTATAGGAGCTAGCCCCACAAAGCCCCACCCCCAGCCCCTCCCCAGCAGGGAGGGGAGCGGTATGATTTGTAGGTGGAGTTTTTTATAAAATAAAAAATAACTCGTTAAACAATTAAACAAAGTAGCCCAGCATACCATTCCCCTCCCTGCGGGGGAGGGGCCAGGGGTGGGGCTTTTTATATTTATGAAAATAGGAATATTAGGAGCAGCAGGCTACACAGGTGGCGAACTCATACGTCTGCTCATCAATCATCCCGAGGCGGAGATAGTATTTGCCAACAGCGAGAGCAATGCCGGCAATCTTGTAGCCGACGTGCACGAAGGTCTGTATGGCGATACCGACCTGAAGTTCAGTGCCGATATGCCGTTCGACAAGGTCGATGTAGTGTTCTTCTGCTTCGGTCATGGCAAGAGCGAGGCGTTCCTCAAGGAGCACCAGATACCTGCCCATGTGAAGATAATCGACCTTGCGCAGGACTTCCGCCTCAAGCGCGAGGGCAACGACTACGTTTATGGTCTGCCCGAAATCAATCACGATGATATTGCCAAGGCGCAGCATGTGGCAAATCCCGGATGCTTTGCCACGTGCATACAGTTGGGACTGCTGCCCGCCGCCAAGCTCGGCTTGCTCAACGACGACGTTGCCGTGAACGCCATTACGGGTTCGACGGGTGCCGGACAGAAGCCTGGTGCCACCACTCACTTCTCTTGGCGCAACAACAACATGAGCATATACAAGCCCTTCCAGCACCAGCACGTGCCGGAGATATGCCAGAGTCTGAGTCAGGTACAACAGCTCGCGGGCAATGGCGAGTTCAAGGCATCCCTCGATTTCATCCCTTATCGTGGCGACTTCGCCCGTGGCATCTTTGCCACTGAGGTGGTTAAGACCGACGCTCCGATAGAAGACATCGTGGCAGCCTACAAGGATTTCTACCGCGACGCACCCTTCACCCACTACGTCGACAAGCCTATCGACTTGAAGCAGGTGGTCAACACCAACAAGTGTCTCATCCATTGCGAGAAGTACGGCAACAAACTCCTCATCACCTCATGCATCGACAATCTGCTCAAAGGTGCTGTGGGACAGGCCGTACAGAACATGAACATAATGTTCGGAGTGGAAGAAAGCTTGGGACTGAAGCTGAAACCGAGTGGGTTTTAAGTGAAAAGTTAAAAGTGAAAAGTGAAAAATCCGATAGCTTATTAAGTGAAAAGTCCTTTTGCTTTTTAAGTGTATAAATCCGAGACATACATAATATCATTATGGACGATACTGCTTATAATAGGGGAAAATCACCACTGCATAACAAGAGCTATGCGTTTGCAAAACGCATAGTTAATATGGTTAAGTATATTGATTGTCCCAATAAGATGATTTCACTGACAAATCAGATTTTCCGATCTGGTACGGCTATCGGTGCGCTTGTAAGAGAAGCTGAATTTGCTCAAAGTCCTTCGGATTTTATCAATAAACTTCACATCGCTCTTAAAGAATGTAATGAAACGGTTTATTGGCTGAATTTGCTATATGATACGGGATTTATAAGTGAAAAAGAATACGAGAGTATGGCAATTGATAGTAAGGAACTTTTAGCATTACTTATTTCTTCCTTAAAAACAGCTAAGAAACGGAATGTTAAACCATAAATACAAATAAAAGGTGAAGAGTAAAAGTAAGAATTCATAACACATGGATTTTTCACTTTTCACTTTTCCCTTTTCCCTTATAATATGCAACTATTCGACGTTTACCCCCTATTCGATATTAATATCACCAAGGGTGCCGGTTGCCACGTATGGGACGACCACGGCACCGAGTATCTTGACCTTTATGGCGGTCATGCCGTCATATCTATAGGCCATTGTCATCCGCATTATACCGCGATGCTTACCGCCCAGTTGTCGAAGCTCGGCTTCTACAGCAACTCTGTCATCAACACTCTGCAACAGCAGTTGGCAGAACGGTTGGGCAAGGCGTGCGGTTATGACGACTATCAGTTGTTTCTCATCAACTCAGGCGCTGAGGCTAACGAGAACGCTCTGAAGCTCGCTTCGTTCCATACCGGTCGCACACGTGTGCTCTCGGCAGAGAAAGCGTTCCACGGTCGTACGTCGCTGGCGGTTGAGGTGACCAACAATCCTAAGATTATCGCGCCCATCAACGATTGCGGTCATGTGACCTATCTGCCCCTCAACGACCTTGAGGCATGGGAGCGCGAGCTTGCCAAGGGCGACGTTGCCGCTTGCATCATCGAGTGCATACAGGGTGTTGGCGGCATACGTATGGTCGATGAGGAGTTTGCCAAGGGTCTGCAGTCAGCCTGCAAGAAGTATGGCACGGTGCTCATCTGCGATGAGATACAGTGCGGCTACGGACGTAGCGGCAAGTTCTTCGCCCACCAGTGGCTCGGCATTCGTCCCGACATCATCACCTGCGCCAAGGGTATCGGCAACGGTTTCCCTATGGGTGCCGTGATTATCTCGCCCGAGTTCAAGCCCGTCTATGGCATGCTCGGCACAACGTTCGGCGGCAACCATCTGGCTTGCACAGCCGCTCTCGCCGTGCTCGACGTAATGGAGAACGAGCATCTCATTGAGAATGCGCATGAGGTGGGCGAGTATCTGATTGGCAAACTCAAGGAGATGCAGCAGCATAACAGCCATATCGTCGATGTGCGCGGACGTGGCATGATGATAGGCATAGAGCTTGACGTGCCTCATAAGGACGTTCGCTCGCGACTCATCCACGAGGAGCATTGCTTCACGGGATGCGCCTCTACCAACATCCTGCGTCTGCTTCCGCCGTTGTGCTTGACAAAGCAGCAGGCAGATGAGTTTGTGGAGAAGTTTAAGAGGAGTCTTAATTCTTGTTTATGAAACTATCAATAATCGGTGTCGGTGCCATGGGTGGAGCCATGCTCGACGGCTTTTTGCAGTCGGGTAAGTTCCAGGTATCCGACCTTTCCATTTCCAATCCCCACACAGAGCGCCTCGCCGCTTATGCAGAGCAGGGCGTGAAGGTGAGTAGCGACAACCGTGCGGCTGCCGCATGGGGTGATATAGTGTTTGTAGTAGTGAAGCCGTGGCTCGTAGAGAGTGTCATGGAGGAGATAAGCGACGTTCTGGATGCCGAACGACAGACAGTTGTTGTAGTTGCAGCCGGACTGAAGGCAGAGCAGTTGAGGTCGTGGGTGGAGTACAATGGCAAGTGCCCCTCTACGTTCTTCGCATTGCCCAACACCGCCATTGCAGTAGGCGCATCAATGACATTCATCACACGAGTGTGCGGAACCGACGCTTCGGAGCAGCTTGTCAAGCAGGCTTTCGACTCAGCTGGCGACACTCTTACGGTTGAGGCACGCCAATTTGGAGCCGGTATGGCTCTCGCTTCGTGCGGCATTGCCTACGCCATGCGCTACGTGCGAGCCGCCACAGAGGGTGGGGTAGAGCTGGGCTTCAAGGCCGATGTAGCCAAAGATATTGTCTTGCAGACCATCAAGGGTGCTGCATTGCTGCTTCAGAAGAGCGGTGCCAATCCCGAAGCCGAAATCGACAAGGTGACCACTCCCGGCGGTTTCACCATCCGCGGATTGAACGCAATGGAGCGTGAAGGATTCACCAATGCAGTGATTGAAGGACTCAAGAAGAGTGTTGAATGTTGAGTGTTCAACATTCAACACTCCACATTCAACATTTAAATTATGCTTACAGTAGTAAAAGTAGGAAGCAACATATTGACGCGCCCCGACGGTCATGTCAACGTGAGCCGGCTCTCGTCGATTGTCGATCAGCTTGCAATGCTGCACGCAGCAGGCCATAAGCTGATACTCGTTTCGTCGGGTGCTGTGGCTTGCGGAAGGGGCGAGATGCACGCCGTGCATCCGTTGGACAGCGTCGAGCAGCGTCAGCTCTACTCGGCTATGGGACAGGTGAAGCTCATGAACCTCTACTATTCGCTCTTCCGCGAATATGGCATTAATGTCGGTCAGGTGCTGACGATGAAAGAGAACTTCATCTCCGAACGCCAATACAAGAACCAGAAGTCGTGCATCAGCGTGATGATTGAGAACAACATCATTCCTATTGTCAACGAGAACGACACGGTGTCAATCACCGAACTGATGTTCACCGACAACGATGAGCTCTCCGGACTCATGGCCTGTATGATGCACGCCGACAACCTTATATTATTAACTAATGTAGACGGAGTGTTAGGCTCGTCCAATCCCGACGGCACGCAACCGACAATACGTACCGTAAGCTCGTCCGACGAGGTGAAGCAGTATGTCAACGACAGCAAGAGTGCGTTTGGACGTGGCGGCATGACGAGCAAGTGCAACACCGCTCTCAGTGTTGCGCACGAAGGTATTCACGTGTTCATTGCCAACGGCACGCGCGAGAATATACTGCAACGAGTGCTCGATAGAGACAAGGACACACCGTTTACGGAATTTGTAGAACGCGTATGATAGATACATTCCATTCCACTCGCACCGCCTCCTATACACTGTCGCGTCTTACCGAGGCCGACCGCACCGCTGTGCTGTTGCACCTTGCTGACGCTACCGAGGCGCACATAGAGCAGCTGCTTACTGCCAATGCCGACGACCTTAGTCGTATGTCGGAGGACAATCCGCTGTACGACCGTCTGCAACTCACGCCACAACGACTGCACGATATTGCTGCTGCATTGCGCAATGTGGCTCACTTAGCCAATCCGCTTGGCGAAGTGTTCGACCAAAAGACGCTGCCCAATGGACTCCTTCTGCGCAAGCTGCGTGTGGCGTATGGCGTAGTTGGAGTGGTGTACGAGGCACGTCCTAATGTCAGTTTCGATGTCTTTGCACTCTGTTTCAAGACTGGCAACGCATGCGTATTGAAGGGTGGAAAGGATGCCGACACGTCCAACCGTGCCATCGTTGCACTCATCAAGGAAGTGCTTCGGGCGCACGGCATCGACGAAAACGTAGTGTGTCTGTTGCCTGCAACGCATGAGTCAACACACGAGATGCTCACCGCTGTGGGCTATATCGACCTCTGCATACCGCGTGGCGGTCGGCGCTTGATTGACTTTGTGCGCGATACGGCACGCATTCCGGTCATTGAGACTGGTGCCGGCGTGGTGCATACCTACTTCGACGAACTTGGCGACACTGCTATGGGAGCGCGCATAATCGAGAATGGCAAGACACGACGAGTGAGTGTGTGCAACGCTCTCGACTGCCTTATAATCCATCGCTCGCGCATAGGAGCATTGCCGCAGTTGCTTGCTCCGCTTGCTGCAAAGCACGTACACGTCTATGCCGACACTCCGGCTTACGATGTTCTGGCTGCAAATGGCTACGCAGCCAAGCTCACACTGGTCACACCCGACATGGCTGACGAAGTGTATGGCACCGAGTTTATGTCGTACACACTCGCCGTCAAGACGGTAGAGAACATCGACGAGGCGCTCACACATATCCGCCAGTACGGTTCGGGACACAGTGAAGCCATAATAACAGAATCAAAACATAACGCCCAACTCTTCCAGCAACAGGTAGATGCAGCTTGTGTCTACTGGAACGCTCCCACAAGTTTCACCGACGGAGGCGAGTTCGGACTCGGTGCCGAGATAGGCATAAGCACGCAGAAGCTTGGCCCGCGCGGTCCAATGGGACTGCAGGCTCTCACTACTTATAAGTGGCTTATTGATGGGGAAGGGCAAGTAAGGTAGAAAAGAAAGCCCCACCCAATTTAACATTTAACATTCAACACTCAACATTCCACATTTCATTATGAATACATTCTTCCACGCACAAGACCTTGGCGACCTCAATGCAGCGCTTGCCGAGGCAAAAGAGGTGAAGCGCGACCGCTTCCAGTTTCAGCATCTTGGCAAGAACAAGACATTGCTGATGATTTTCTTCAACAACTCGTGCGCACACGTCTGTCTACACAGAAGGCTGCCATGAATCTTGGCATGAACGTCATAGTGCTTGATGTGAATGCCGGTGCATGGAAACTGGAGACCGAGCGTGGCGTCATCATGGACGGCGACAAGTCAGAACATCTGCTTGAGGCTATCCCCGTTATGGGCAGCTACTGCGACCTTATCGGTATTCGCTCCTTCGCCGGACTCACCGACCGCGAGTATGACTATGCCGAGACTATCGTTTCGCAATTCGTTAAGTACAGCGGTCGCCCCGTCTTTGCTATGGAGACAGCTACCGTACATCCGCTTCAGGCGTTCGCCGACCTCATCACCATTGAGGAACACAAGACCAAGGCACGTCCTAAGGTAGTGCTTACGTGGGCTCCTCATTGCCGTGCATTGCCTCAGGCTGTGCCCAACTCGTTTGCCGAGTGGATGACAGCAGCCGATGTTGACTTCGTCATTACTCATCCTCATGGCTACGAACTCGACCCGAAGTTCACCGTTGGAGCCCGCATCGAGTACGATCAGATGAAGGCTCTTGAGGGTGCCGACTTCGTTTACGCCAAGAACTGGAGTTGTCCGGGCGTGACCAATCCTGCCGACTACGGCAATATATTGTCGAAAGACATGTCGTGGACTATCGACGACAAGCACATGGCAGTTACCGACAATGGCAAGTTCATGCACTGTCTGCCAGTACGTCGCGGACTAATCGTCACCGACGACGTAATCGAATCGCCCAATTCGCTCGTAATACCAGAAGCTGCTAATCGTGAGATTTCAGCCGAGGTTGTCATAAAGCGAATGCTTGAATCGCTGTAACAGAGCTGTATAAAAGCCATAAATGAACTTACTCAAGTTCAGAACGTAAAGAGTCAGGGTCAAACAACACCCTCTTTTACATGCAAATATCGTACAGGCAGTAAAAAAGTGTTACAAAATAAAAAACGATTCTAGAGAATTGAAAAGCCGTTTTTAATGGTTTTTCCATAGCTATTCATCACGTTTCTGATCATTCAGGGCTTCTTTGCTTTCCAAAAGGACTACTTTTGGAATGCAAAGAAGCCCTTTTTGCATTGCAAAACGACTACAGTTGCATTGCAAAAGGAGTACATTTGCAATGAAATGTACTCCTTTTTCGCAATCGCCCGTTGCATATTTCGAGCGAAAAGCTTGTAATGTGCTGTGCTATAGCATATTACGCAAAACCGCTCAAAACTCGCGAATTTCGAGCCAAAGATTTCTTTGCTCGTTCAGTTCGCAGTTTTGAGCGGTTAAAAATGCAAATATTGTATTGGAGCGGAGACCTCCGCGCTACTATCCGTAGATAATATTGCCGTTCTCGTCGCGGTTCTCGTCGATGAACGACTTGTTGTACTGAGTCATACCGCGCAGCGACATACCCATGTTAGAGAAGCCGCCATCGTGGAACAGAGTCTGCATAGTCACCTTCTTAGTGAGGTCAGAGAACATCACGACACAGTAGTCGGCGCACTCGTCAGCGCTGGCGTTGCCAAGAGGCGACATGCGGTCGCTGAAGTCGTACAGACCGTCGAAGCCCTTGATGCCGCTGCCGGCAGTGGTGAATGTAGGCGATTGAGAGATGGTGTTGATACGCACCTTCTTCTCACGGCCGTAGATATATCCGAAGCTACGTGCAATCGACTCAAGCAGCGACTTGGCATCAGCCATATCGTTGTAGCCGAAGAATGTGCGGTGTGAAGCCACGTATGTCAGTGCAAGTACCGAAGCCTCCTCGTTAAGAGCGTCGAGCTTCTTGGCTACCTGCAGCATCTTGTGGAATGAAATTGCTGAGATGTCGAGAGTCTTGTCAAGGAATCCGTAGTCCAGATCGTCGTAAGTACGCTTCTTGCGCATGTTCACGCTCATAGCGCATGAGTGCAACACGAAGTCAATCTTGCCGCCCAATGCTTCCTGGGCCTTGACAAACAGGTTGTTCAAATCCTCTACCGATGTCGCATCAGCAGGGATGATGGTTGCGTTGGTCTTCTTCGCCAACTCGTCGATTGTGCCCATACGGCAAGCCACTGCAGTGTTGGTCAACACAATCTGTGCGCCCTCTTCTACGACACGTTCTGCTACTTTCCACGCAATCGATGCGTCATTCAATGCGCCGAAGATGATACCGCGCTTTCCTTTCAATAAATTAAAAGACATAGTTTTCTTTCTTATATTATATAATGTATATATGCATCACTTATGTTTTGTATTATACGATTCTTCCATTCAATTCGTCTATACATAACATAGATTAGTCAAAATGCGGTGCAAAGGTATAACTTTTTGCACATCCTACAATGAATGTGTGCAGAAAATGCACTTTTTAGAGCGATTTTATTTCATTCGTCAATGTTTTCTGCACAAATCAAAAGGAATGTGCAATGAAAATACACCACAACAACATCACAACATTACAACACATTTATCTTGCTGAGAGTGTGTCAAAAGTCTAAGCAGCACGCCCCGAAGGGGCAGATTTCCATAGGAGGGTGTGTCAAAACTCCCTGATTCTTAAAAAAATCACAAAGCCCTGACTTTCA
>URQS01000085.1 GCA_900550035.1 uncultured Prevotella sp.
TTAATGAACGGTCAAGCCACGGTAAATTATCATTTATCTGACGTTTTAATATGATGTCCCCAATGAATTGTAAATGTTAGGTTTACCGTCACATCATGCTGTGTCTGCAATTTCGCAGCCTTACCTTTCTACCATAATCTGAACGCCATTACAATAAAATTGTATCTTATTATTAAGAATTGCTGACTTAAAGTCTTGAATCAACTATAAAGGTACTGGAAATCAAGCACTTAGCTAATTTTATTTAGTTGTGTTTTGTTAATTAACTTGCTTATTTTCAAACGATTACGTAATTATTAACAGACTATTTATTTAATTATCTGTATCACTTTCATTAATGAGCAGCTTTCGCATCTCGTCCATATCAGGCAAAGCATTTCTCAACTCCTCGCTCATATCTTCTGCTGTCTTATATGTTGCGACACCCATTGGATGGTTGTAGTCACGGATAACATACTCAACGAAAGCCTTATTGGCACTCTTACAAAGAAGAATACCAATGGTCGGGTTCTCATGAGGTTTACGCACCTTGTCATCAAGCACTTTCATGTACGTTTGCAACTGACCTATGTAGGCAGATTTGAATGCCCCTTTTTTAAGCTCCACAACAACCATACAATTCAGTTCACGATTCAAGAAAAGCAAGTCAGGAAATTTTTTGGTAAAGTCCTTCTTTTAGACGGTCGCGCAAGTCATATTTATCCCATTTATGGAGAACGGTCTGATGTATGTAGAAAAGTATTTCATGAAGATCTTTCGTCTTATGAAGAATTTCCAAATGGTGTGAGAAACTAATACCAAGAAACTCCTCACGATTGATTTCGGCAACCATCGGCGACCATTTTTGCAAAGAGAAATTGTCAATATCGATAACATCTTCATTTACAGCTATTTGTAATTTGCTCGCCGATGGCGAGCAAATTATATATTGCATCCAATATTCGTAGAAAGTACGCATATTACGAATGTTCTGCGAAGAGAATCCACGAAGACCAGGAAGTTCACGACGTAACTGTTCGCTGATACGGTCAATGACAGAAGTACCCCATGTTTCTTGGCGTGAATGTGCGGACACATATCCACCGATACCAAAATAGAGCGACAACTGTTCACCAGTTACCAATTTTGCAGCCCGGTACTGACTGTATAATATAGCATCCTTTATGACACTAACAGCCTGTTTATATTGTTGTATAGAAGATTCCATATTATATATTCTCATTGAATTTTGTGTCGTAAAGCAGAGTCTTAATATCTACCTTGCTCTACAAGAACCACTTTTATTAGATTTAGATTTACCATAGTTTTTGTTAAATATAAAAGCGAATTTATAAAAAAATGAGTAAAACAACGAAAGGCAAAAATGTTTTTATTAAAATTTAAGATAATGGCATCTTGGCAAGATGCTTCATGAGCGAAAGGTAGAGAGCGGACATGGTGATGGCGTGGTACGCCAGTTGTCCGTAGATTTGAAAGAACGCTATCCGAAAATGGGGCTTTCACCTCGAAATCTTTGGTATATGAAGCGTTTTTATCTGCGCTAATGTTGGTATAAGATAACGAGGAATAATTACCAAAAAGTGGCGATAGTGGTGCTAAATCTATGTTTTTTTATGAGATTTAGCACCACTATCGCAATATTTTGGCAATTGACCATTTTTATCCACCCAACGGTGTATTTTGAGCTATTTATTTATAAGAAATACTGACTTTTGTATTTGTTTTATAAGGATTTTGTATAATTTTGCAAACATTAAAATATAAACTAATATAATCAGCCAATGCAAAAGAAAGTATTGTTCGCCATCGGCTTAGCGGGATTAGGGGGAATGGTTTCTCCCACTACTGCCCAAGCTCAGGACAACGTGACTGTTGTGGTTAATGATGGTAAGGTAAAAAGTAACAGCATTAGCGGTGTAGTCTATTCTGCGGATGACAACGAACCGCTCATCGGTGCTCAGGTGAGAATCGTGGGCGCAAATGTAGTTACTATCACAGACGTAAACGGTAGATTCAGTTTCAAGTCAGTAGAACTGAAGAAACAGAAACTACAGGTGTCGTACATCGGTATGGAGACCCAGACTGTGACAGCAGGTCATGAGATGAAGGTCGTGTTGAAGCGCGACTCCAAGACTCTTAGCGACGTTGTGGTCAACGGCTACTTCACACGTAAGAAGCAGACCTTCACAGGTGCTGCCAAGACTGTAACAAGCGACGAGATTATGAAGGTTGCGCCTAACAACATCTTGCAGACACTTGCCACCCTCGACCCGTCATTGAATATTGCGCAGAACAATGCTGCTGGTTCAAACCCTAACGCAGTGCCCGACCTCGTAATACGTAGCACCACATCGCTTTCTACAAGCAATGAGGTGGGACTTAACGCACCGCTTATCGTTATCGACGGTGTGGAGCAGAGTCTTCAGGCCCTCTACGATATGGACATCAACGACATTGAGCGCGTAGACATTCTTAAGGACGCCTCGGCTACAGCACTTTACGGTGAGAACGCTGCCAACGGCGTTATCGTTATTGAGCGCAAGCGCGTGAGCCAGTCGCCCGTACGCATTCGCTATACTGTAACTCCTCAGTTGAGTTTTGCCGACCTGAGCAGCTACGACTATTGTAATGCAGCGCAGAAGTTGGAGCTTGAGAAGCGTGCCGGACTCTACAAGAGCGAGACAGGCAAGCTCGACGAGAGTTATTTTGAGAAACTCGCTTTGGTGACAAGCGGCATCGACACCGATTGGAAGTCGAAGCCCGTGCGCAACAGTTTCTCGCACAACCACTCACTTTCTATTTCAGGACGCGGTTCGGGTCTTGACTACAACGTCAACGCCAACTATCAGAACACTCAGGGTGTGATGAAGGACGACGGCCGTACACGTTATGGCATGAACGTATACCTTTCGTATACAGCCATAAACAACCTCGTCATCACGCTCCGTGCCTCGCACGACCAGCTCAACATCAACTCGTCTAAGTACGGCTCGTTCTCAAGCTACTTGGAGTGCAACCCCTACGATTCGCCTTACGACCAGTATGGCAACCTGCGCTCAGAGCTGTCGTACGAGATGAACAACCCTCTGTATGAGGCATCGTTGAGCAGCTTCGACAAGTCGCAGTCGCGCACACAGCAGCTCTCGCTCGACGTGCGCTACAACATCAAGCCAAACTTCTTCATTACAGCCCAGGGATCGTACAATACAAGCCGTGGCACAAGCGACGTGTTCCGCTCGCCCGACTCGCACGACTTCAAGAACGTGACCAACATTTCGCAGAAGGGCAAGTACACACTCGGCAACACCGGTTCCGACCAGTGGGCTGCCAAGCTCGTGGGCAACTATATCCACAACTTCGACAATGACGGCACAATGCTCACCCTCAACCTTGGCGGTGAGATAAAGCGCTCGAAGTCGACATCAAGCACACTCGTTGCTACAGGCTTCCTGAGCGACGAGCAGAACGACATTGCATACGCCACAACTTATCCTGACGGCGGCAAACCGTCGGGAAGCGAGGACCTCTCGGCAAGCTTGGGTGGATTTCTTGCAGCCAACTTCATGTGGAAGAACCGCTATGTACTCGACGGCTCTTACCGTGTGTCGGGTTCGTCAAAGTTCGGTAGCGACCACCGTTATGCTCCGTTCTGGTCGGTAGGTGCCGGATGGAACATTCATAATGAAGAGTTCGCAAAGAAGCTTGGCTGGATTAACACATTGCGTCTGCGTGGCAGCTACGGCTACACAGGTAGCGTTAAGTTCAGCTCATATCAGGCCGTGACCACATACAAGTACAACAGCGACTATCTGTCGTACACCGGAGTGGGCGCAATACCTATGGGTATGGCCAACCCCGACCTTAAATGGCAGACCACCAAGAAGCTCAACGTCGGCATCACATCTTCATTGTTCGGCGACCGTCTGAACGTCAACTTCGACGTGTACAACGAGAAGACCACCGACATGCTCATCGACCGTTCGCTTCCGCCGTCATCAGGAACAACAAGCGTGAAGGCTAACCTCGGTTCGCAGACCAGCAACGGTATCGAGTTCTCATTGTGGGGCAAGATTATCAAGACAAGAGACTGGGAGTGGAGCCTCTCGGTAAACGGTTTGCACTCGAAGACCACCATCAACAACATCTCTGACGCCATGAAGCGCATGAACGAGCAGAACGCATCAGGATTTACCTCTTCAGATGGTTCTACCAACATTGCTTCGTCGTCGCCGCTGTTCCAGTATCGTGAGGGAGAGTCGCCTTCGGCAATCTATGCTGTGCGCTCGGCAGGTATCGACCCCGCTACCGGTAACGAGATATTCATCAAGAAGGACGGCAGCTACACCTACAAGTACGACTCGAAGGACCAGGTGTCGTGTGGCGATACCAACCCAACATTGCAGGGTAGCATCTCGTCAATGTTGCAGTACAAGAACTTCTCGCTCACAGCAAGCTTCTCATATCGTTTCGGTGGCGAGATGTACAACTCAACACGTGCCCTGAAGGTTGAGAATGTCAACCCGCGCAAGAACTGCGACGTGCGTGCATTCACCGACCGCTGGACCAACGTGGGCGACGTGAAGCCATACATCGACATAGCTAAGGCAACCGGCAACACAAGCGTATATACCGACCGTTTCGTAGAGAAGGACGACGAGCTGTGGCTCTCAAGCCTCTACTTGCAGTACAACGTCCCGATGACATTCCTCAAGAAGCTGCACATCCAGAAGATGTATCTGGGCATCGGCACTGAGGATCTTTTCCGCATCACTTCGGCCAAGTACGAGCGTGGTACATCTTACCCCTTCAGCCGCAGCATCAACATGTCGGCAAGTCTGACATTCTAAGCCGCTGGCAATAGGGACACCATATAAATATATTGCAACAATAAAACATATATTATAATGTATAAGACACATTTCAACAAACATATAGCACGACTGGCGTTTGCCCTCATTCTGGGCACCACCGCTCTTACTTCGTGCAACGACTTCCTGGATGTTCGTCCGAAAGGCGAGAATCTTGAAGCCGACCAGTTTAAGACTCCTGCCGGATTTGAGGCTGCCATATATGGAGTGTACGGCACCATGCAGTCGGGCTCGCTCTACGGCATGGATCTCTATTGGGGACTTACCGACGTGATGGCGCAAGACTTGGCTAACAGCAACGACGCATTAGGCTCGGACGCCCTCGCCAAGTATCAGTATAACGACGACGACTATCTGCGCAACCGTCTGGCAAGCATCTGGGCTACAGCCTATCAGACCATCGGCTACGCCAACAACGTGCTGAAGAATCTTCAGGAGAAGCAGAAAGCCGATTTCCCGCTCTACAATCTCTACAAGGGCGAGATGCTGGCTGTGCGTGCCTATCTGCACTTCGACCTGCTGCGCCTGTTCTGCTCAACCGACCCTACGAAGCGTGGCATTCCTTACACCACTACCTATGAGGCTAAGATAAATGAGTTTAAGAAGGTGGGCGAGGTGTACAGTCTTATCATCAAGGACCTCCAGGAGGCTGAGCAGCTGCTCGCTGAGGAGAAGGATGCAATCGTCTATCCGCGCAACAACGGCCAGTACTTCAAGTTCCAGAACTTCCGCGAGACCCACTGCAACTACTACGCAGTGCTCGGCATGCTTGCCAAAGTATACTGGATGCAGGGCGACATGGACAATGCTGCCAAGTATGCACAGATGGTCATCGACAGCAAGAAGTTCCCGTTGGTAGAGCCTAACGAGGTGCAGAATGTCTTCGCCGGCAAACTGTCCGACCGCGAGACACTGTGGGGACTCTACTCTACAAGCTATCTGCAGACCGTGAAGAGCTATCTGTACACCTTCCAGTCGTACCACTCGTTCAATCCCTACACCGACGAGTCGGGTGTAAGCCGTCCGATGCCTTACGACAAGGTTTATGCTCAGGACATCGATGCCACATCGCAGGACTTCCGTCTGCAGTGGTTCAAGAAGGGCAACCAGACTGTCAACCTCTACAAGACCGTCGACATTTATACACTCGACGAGCGTGAGATGGCACCTAAAGACTGGAAAGATCGCATCGATGGCATCAATATCCTGCACGTGTCGGAGCTGTATCTCATAGCTGCCGAAGCTCTGCTCGACAAGAACTATGACAAGGCACTCGAATACTTCCAGGCTGAGACTTCGTCGAGAGGACTGCCCGCACTGCGTGCCGGTAAGACTCTGACCAAGGAGATGATATTCAACGAGTATCACAAGGAGATGTTCGGCGAGGGACAGGTATGGTACAACATGAAGCGTCTGAACCGCGACATCCAGTCGAACGTAGAGTTGCGCACCATTCCGGCAAGCGAGAATATATACGTGCTGCCTATCCCGGTAGACGAGTTTAACTATAGAAACTAAAGTTATAATAGGAGACAATAAAAATGAAAAACAAGATATTTGCACTTGCTCTTGCTGCCACTGCAGTGGTGGCTGTGAGTTGCGAGGAGGACTATAAGCTGTATGATACGGGTCAGATAGACTCGGTATCGTTCAACTACACCAACAGCAACTACTCTGCCGACTCGGTAATAACCTACAACTTTGGCTATGACATTGCACAGGAGCACGAGATAGCCATACCTGTGACGCTTATGGGTGTGCCCAAGAGCGAAGCCCGCAAGATTGACATCAAGGTGGTGGCCGATTCTACCGACATGGTAGAAGGCGTGAACTTTACCATCGCCCGTGCCGAGATAGCAGCCAACGCTACAAAGGACACCGTGAAGATTATGCTTCTGCGCGGTCACGACGATGAGATTCAGACCAAGGAGAAGAAGTTGCGCATTGAGATTGGCATGAACGACCAGCTTCGTCCTACAGGTCAGAAGACATTCACCGTGCGCTATTCCGACTTCCGTATTACAGAGCGTCCTGACTGGTGGTCTACCTATACGGGTCTGCCAAAATACTCGTTTGAGAACGCACAGCTCTTCTTCAAGTATTTCTATGAGCTTATGCCAAAGGCCAACAAGGACGTGTACAACGAGCTTATTACGGCTTACGGCGAATACTTTGTCAAGGCCAAGGCCATGCAGGGTCCGTTTGCTATGTACGAATCTATCCTGACCAAGTATGTGCTCATACCTATGTACAACGACCACAAGGACGACATAGAGTGGCAGAAGACGCCTTCTGTAAACTGATGAGGTGAAACAATAAAAAAGCGAACAAAATGAAAAGAAAAAACATATTTACAGCAATAGCCCTCGTGTTGAGCCTGTCGTTTGGTATGGTGTCGTGTATCAGCGATGACAGTACGGAGGCTACAAGAGAACTGCCCACGTTGACTATACAGAACTCAAACGGTAGCGAAATGCCCGAATACAACTTGTATCTTGGCAATGATTGTGTCATTGACCCGCAGGTGTCGTACTCGGGCGACGCTGCCAATCTGCAGTACAAGTGGCAGGTGGGCACATACATCAATGGCGCAAAGGGCAAGCTCGAAGAGGTGAGCACCGAGCCTACGCTCAACTATCAGTTCACATCGGGTGGCACATACTACGTTCATCTGGCTGTTACCGACGGACAGGTGGGCAAGGTGATAGAGTATAAGGTCAATGTGAACCGTACCTTCGAGAAGGGTTATCTCATCACATCGACCGATGCCGACGGCAAGGGCAATCTGAGCTTCGTCAAGACGCTCACTTCTGAGGAGGTGGCAGCCGGACAGAAAGAGATTGTGATTGAACACTGTCTGAACAAGATGAATCCCGACGTGTCGGAAGACCATCTGGTGAATGCCGTGCTTGCAAGCATCACATGGCCTAAGTCGCTTACACGTGTAATGGTGTCGACCGACGGCCACTGCTATGTAATCGACCCTAACAACTTCACCGTTATCACCGCTATCAACTACGGTGAGACATCGTCGACTTTCCGCGCTTCGTCGTTCACGCCCGACTCGTATGCACCTTACGCCTACGACAAGACCACCGGCGAGTTTGTACATGTCAATGTACAGTACATGTTCTCTTACAGCAAGGATACCTTCAAGGGACTAAGAGCCGACGCTTTCATCCCATCGAAGATGAGCATGTGGGGATCGGTTTCTACCAACACCTACTTGGTTGACTACAATACCAACGTAGCCAAGGCTCAAAACATGAATACAGGCGAGTTTGATGCTGTGGGCAATCTGCCTGAAGGTCAAGAGCTGCTTACCGTATTCTGCAACTACGGCTACGATGCCAACTACAATCTGCCGGTATACACCTTCTCGAAGGATAAGTCGACAGGCGACGTATACATCTGGGAGTTTATTGCAGGCAACTCATGGGCTGGTACTACCGATAAGTTCCAGTCGCAGAAGATAGATGCCGACGCCAACACAGCTGTTCCTGCCAAGGGCACTCCGTTTGTTGTGTCGTTCAACCAGAAGCGCTATTTCTATGCGCTCGGAAACAGAGTGTATGTCTATCTGCCCGACGTGGCTACAAAGTCATTGCCTCAGAAGGATCAGTATGCCATCGATTTCGGCAGCAATGAGGAGGTGACATTTGTAGATATTGATGCAGCCAACGACCAGCTCCTCATCGGTACTTACGACAAGAGCACCAAGCGTGGCAACTTCTACATCTACAACTGTAAGGACGTGCGCACCGACAACAGTGCCAATGTCAAGCCGGTTGAGGTACACAAGGGTTGCGCCGGACGCATCTCGTCTATCATTTTCAAACCGAGTGTTCAGTAATGCTGAATGCTTAACAATAAAAATACAAATATGACGTTAAGAACAATATTGACTGCTGCATTCATGACGCTTGCTTCGGCTGGCGCCATGGCGCAGTCGGTCAAGATAGCAGGCACGCTACGTGGCAGTGTGCCTGCCGACTTGAAACTCTACGTGATGCCCGTAGGAGTGTCGTCGTTGCAGCCCGACTCTGTATCGGTAAACGGACAGAAAATTCTTGCCAATACACCAGTCTCGCCATATAATATATATAAGGTGGTGGCTGTGGCAAACCGTCGTCAGAACATTGTGCCGGTACATCTGACCGTAAAGAAGGATGCAGCCAATCTGTCGATGACTATCGATGCCGAGGGCAACATCGACTTCAACAAGGCCGATGCCGACACCAAGGCTCTCGTAGCGTTCAACGATATCAGTGTGGCTCGCAGCAAGCAGCTGTGGATGGAGGGCAAGACAATGCAGGCTGAGGCTCTGAAGAGTCTGGTGCTTGGATATCCTGCCATTGCCGACAGCTTGATACGGGTTTGTCGTCCGTCGGCGGTTACAACCCAGTATCTGCGCCTGTGGGCATCGACCTTCAGCTTTGAGAATATGGAGAACCTGCGCTTTGCTACAGGACGTATGCCGCAGGACGTGGGCGTAGACATCGCTGCTGAGGCTAAGCGTATAGCTCCGGCTGTAGATTGCCCAATGTCATCGGCATTCGATTCGTCTCCGCGTGTGGTGCTTGCGTCGCTGCCGCAAGGCAGTCTAGACGAGCGCATATCGGCTGTAGAGAATTCTGTGAAGGACGCATTGCTCAAACTGCGCATTGAGGATGTGTTGCTCAACAAGTACATCACTACATTCCGCTATGCCGTAAACTACGACGAGGGACTCAGCGAACTTACATCGCTCACCGAGCGCTATGGTCTCGACAAGAAGTATCTCAGCGAGTTCAAGAAGCGTAAGGCTACAGTGTCGGGCAATATGTTCCCTGCCGATGTGGTGCTGAACGACCTCAACGGCAACAAGGTGGACTTCGCCAAGTTCCGTGGCAAGTATGTCTACATTGACATGTGGGCATCGTGGTGTGTGCCTTGCATCAAGGAGATACCTCACCTGAAAGCTATTGAGAAGGACTTGCAGAACGAGGACGTAGTGTTCCTCTCAATCTCTATCGACTCTAATGTTGAGGCATGGAAGAAGAAGGTGGCACAGCTCGGACTTGAGGGCAACCTGCTCATCGACGCTAAGGGCACGCTCGCTCAGTCGCTCAACGTAAACGGCATCCCGTTCTTCCTCATCTACGACCGTGAGGGTCGTATGTACAAGTACAACGCTCCGCGCCCAAGCGACGCACGACTGAAGCCGTTGCTTGAGGGGCTGAAGTAAAAAAAACTATAAGCCCCACAAAGCCCCACCCCCGCTCCCCTCCCCCGTAGGGAGGGGAGCGGTATGTACAGAAAGCTTGAGTTTTTTAAGCTTTAATAAGCAAACAACTTGAGCATCATCAGCATATTACTCCCCTCCCTGCGGGGGAGGGGCCGGGGGTGGGAA
>URQS01000086.1 GCA_900550035.1 uncultured Prevotella sp.
GAGACAAGCCTGCTATCAATATATCAGAATGGGCAGATGAAATAGGAAAAGAACTAGGTTTTAGAATTCCTACAATGCCGTGGGGAATAGTGAAATTGGCTGCATATTTAGGTGATTGGTTAAAGGGGGTTGGTATACATTTTCCTATGACGTCGTTTAGGCTTAAAAATATGACGACTGATAACATCATTAATTTGGATTTAACGTATGAAATAGCGCCTAACCCACCATATAATAGAATAAAAGGTGTAAGAGAGACATTGAAATGGTTGGAACTGCATAAGTAAAAAAGGTTATCCGTCTCTGCAATAAATCTGTATTGTCTCGTTATATATACTATATAATGTGTAATAATAAATGACAATATCACTCATAACAGCTACATACAACAGTGGGAAGACCGTGGAGGATACTCTGCGGTCGGTTCTTGCTCAGACATATAAGGAGATAGATTATTGGGTTGTAGACGGTGGTTCGAAGGATGACACAATAGATATTGTGCGTAAGTATGAGCCGTTGTTTGGCGGTCGACTGCATTGGATTTCGGAGCCCGACCGTGGTATATACGATGCCATGAACAAGGGTATTAGCCATAGCACGGGCGACGTGGTGGGAATTCTTAATAGCGACGATCACTTTACGTCGAACGATGTTTTGGAGCGTGTGGCTGCCGAGATGCAGGCTGACAATACTCTGGATGCTGTGTATGGCGACATACATTTCATTAAGGATGGTGCTCCAGACCGCATTGTGCGCTATTATTCGTCCAAGCCGTTCCGGCCGTTTTGGCTACGCTTCGGATTCATGCCGGCTCATCCGTCTTTCTATGCTCGTAGGGAGGTGTTTGAGAAGCATGGTCTCTACTCTCTTGATTACAAGATTGCTGCCGATTACGACATGATGGTCAGACTGTTTCTCAAGCATCGTATAAAGGCAAAGTATATGCCGATGGATTTTGTAACGATGCTTATGGGTGGATTGAGTACCAGAGGAGTGCGCAGTCGTATGGTGCTTGTGAGTGAAGACGTAAAGGCATGCCGTACGTATGGTTTTTATACCAATCGCTTTATGATTAGTCTGAAATTTCTGTATAAGATATTTGAGTGGCGGTTGAGGCCATAATCCCCATGCAAATATAATACAAGCAGTAAAAAACTGTTACAAATGAAAAATCGATTCTAGAGATTTTTGGAGCGGTTTTTCATGGTTTTTAGAGGGGCAAATGCTGCCTCGCTCTTCATTTGTACCTCATTCGCCTTGCAACTGTAGCCCTTTTGATATGCAAAAGGGCTACAGTTGCAAGGCGAATGGACTACAGTTGGAGTGCAAAAGAGGCCCTTTTTTAATAAAATGTAGTTTTTTTGTGTGCGGAAATTTTGCATACAAAGTCTGATAGTTTCGTAACATATTGAGTATAAGCTATATAACGTAAAACACTCAAAACTTGCGAATTCTGCACTTAAGAACTGTTTGTGCGTTCAACTCGCAGTTTTGAGCGATAGAAAATGCAAATATTGAAAATTTGCTTGCTGCTATTTGCAATATTTTTGCAAAACGCCGTTAGTATAAAAAAGCATTAATAGTACAATCCTTGATAATATAAATACACGAGATGATATTATACAATATATTTTTTATATTTGGGGCGTTTGTGTTAAGTGCAGTATTTGGCTATATGCTTGTACCGCGAATAGTGTCTTTCTGTCGCAAGCGCAATCTGTATGACATTCCTGGTGGACGCAAAATTCATAACAATAATATTCCGCGTCTTGGCGGTACGTGCTTCATGCCATGTATGCTTGTGGCTGCTTTTGTGGCTATGGGGTTCTATCGCATTACGGATTGGCAGAATGTGACGGTAAGTTTATGGACTTGTGTGTTTGGCGTGAGTCTGCTGCTGGTTTATGTTGTAGGTGTGGTGGATGATGTTGTCGGCGTTTCTGCCAGACTGAAGTTGTTGGTGCAGGTTATTGCTGCATGTCTGTTGCCTGCTTCAGGACTGTATATCAACTATTTGTATGGATTCATGGGCATCGATTTCGTACCTTTCTATATAGGTGCGCCACTTACGGTTTTTGTGATAGTGTTTGTGGTGAATGCCATCAATCTGATTGACGGCATAGATGGTTTGGCAGGGTCGCTCTCGCTTGTTGCATTGTTAGGCTTTCTGTATTGTTTCATGCGTGAGCAGATGTTTGCCTATAGTGTTTTGATTGCAGGTCTTGCCGGTGTTGTTGTGGCTTTCCTTTACTATAATATACTGGGAGGATATCGCGGAAAATATAAGATATTCATGGGTGACTCGGGTTCGCTCACGTTAGGCTTTATTCTTGCTTTTCTGCTTGTCAAGTTGTCAATGTATAATGTCAATGTCAAGCCGTTTAGTGGCGACAGTCTGCTGTTGTCGTATACGTTGCTTATTGTACCATGTTTCGATGTGGTGCGTGTAGTGCTTGAGCGTTTGCGTGTGGGACAACCATTGTTCAAAGCCGATAAGCGTCATCTGCATCATAAACTGATGAGGATGGGACTGTCGCAGCATGCTGCGCTGTTGGCTATTCTTGGCTTGCAGTTGGCGTTTATGCTCATTAATGTGATAATGTTCAAATATGTCTCTCTAACATGGATTGTTGTAGTAGACGTATTGGTGTTTGTTGCTTTTAATCTTTGGGCTGATAGAAAAAATGCAGGAAGATAATTATATATTCGATGGAATGAACGAGCTGGAGTGTTCCATTAAGCGTGTGTTCGACTTCATGGCAGCGTTGGTGGCACTGGTATTGCTCGCTCCGTTCTTCTTGATATGTTACATTGCCGTGCGACGAGAGGATGGTGGTCCGGCAATATTTAGGCAGGAGCGCATAGGGCGTTTCGGCAGACCTTTCTGTATATATAAGTTCAGGAGTATGCGTGTTGATGCCGAAAAGAATGGTCCGGCACTCTATCAGCACGAGCGCGACACGCGTATGACTAAAGTAGGGCGCTTTCTGCGTGAACATCATCTCGACGAACTTCCACAATTGTGGAACATTGTGCGAGGTGATATGTCGTTTATTGGTCCGCGACCCGAGCGTAAATATTATATTGATAAGATAATGCAGCACGACCCCCGTTATGTTTATCTCTATCAGATTCGTCCGGGCGTGACGTCGTATGCTACGCTGTATAATGGCTATACCGATACGATGGAGAAAATGCTAAAACGCCTTGAACTGGAGCTGTATTACCTGAAGCACCGCTCGTGGTGGTTTGACATCACGATACTGTTCAAGACGTTTGTCAATCTCGCTATAGGAAAGAAGTTTTAAGGCTGCCGTCCTAAATGTTAAGTGTTAGATGTTGAATGTTGAATTCGTGGGTAAACTCAACATTCAACATTCAAAACTCAACATTCACGAAGTTGTTTATAGATGCTGCATGTCAGATTCTTGCAATCCTGTAGCTTGCATGATTTGTTCTCTGCTCATTCCCATTGCCTTCAATTGTCTGGCTATTTCTAATGAACGCTCAGCTCTGCCTTCAACTAAACCCGCAGCTCTGCCTTCTGCATGTCCTTCAGTGTAGCCGTCATCGTGACTTGTATCGAAGAGGCTGCGCATATGTCTTACTGATTCCATATAGCGTTCGTATGCCCGGCGTTCTTTGTCGGGTAGAGAGTCTACTCTTAGCTGTTTGCGTGCTTCGGCAAGCCCGGCAGCTTTGGTGTTATCGTCAATCTTGCCAGTCTTCAGAAACTCTATCCACTCATCGAGTGGCGTTGTGGCTATCTTGTCAAAGTCATTTACGCGTAGGATGTAATATTCTGGGAACAGTTCTCCGGCATCTTTACGCTTTTCAAGTTTTGATTCACTGATGCCAAGGAATTTCTCGCTTTGCTTTGCAGAAAGTTTAAGCAGGTCGTGGGGAGCGTGCAGTCCTTTGAATTCTGTCTTGCCATGATATACGTAGTCTTTGCCTTGACCTAATTCGAAGTATACGATGTTGATGGAGTATATCTTGCGCACCTTGTCGTAGCTGTCGCCTTTGTCGATGTATTCGGTTATGGCTTTTGACACTCCGTAGAGCATGCGGTGGAAGTATGTGATCTCATGGCTGTTTTGTATTTCAATGATTATCAGCTCGCCGTCTTCGTCTTCTGCTAATATATCGACACGGTTGTACTTGTCAAGCAGGTCTTCTTGGTTGCCTTCGCTTTCAAGAAAGTGCTTGATTACTATTTTCTTGCCAATCAGCGACAAGAGCAGACCTTCCAATACTGCATGGTTGGTCTTGTTGCGAAGCAGGCGTTTCATAGCCCAGTCAAATCTGACGTACTTGTCGTAATATAATGCCATGGGGTTCCCTCCTTAATGTTTATTATTCTGCTGTAAAGATACACAAAATATTGTGCAGTGCAAAATTATGAGACGCTATCTTTTCTAATGCTAAGTGTTGAATGTTGAAAATTCATGGGTAAATTCACGGATAATTCACGATAATTCGTGACAATGCACAACAATAAATTCAAAATTCCAAAATTCTTCATGGCAGGCGTTAGCCGCCAATAACTCAACATTCAACATTCAAAACTCAACATTCACGAATGTTATTCGTGTTCTTAGAATTTCTTGAACTTCAGGCGCAGCTTTTCTGTTGAGAGTATCATGCGGTTGCCGTTGAGCGCTTCCTTCTTGAAGTGCTCGGGCAGGGCGTTGATGCCAAGTTGGCGCAGATTGTTGTCGATAGCTTCAACGGGGATGTCGCCACCCTGCTCGTAGTTGGGATTGTCCTCATGACCATGGTCGAGGTATATCTTAGTGATGTGGATACTGTCGTGAGTTTGGTTGAAGCGCAGATAGTAGGCGCCAACGCTGCTGTTGGAACTGTCCTTGATGTAGATAAGATCCTTCTGAACTCCCCAGAATACGTAACCTGAGGAGTAGTCGGTGGTGCCTCCCGTGGCAAGAGTGTCTACACGCTCAAGGTGCCAGAAGCCGTCGAGAGGTCCGTTGTCGCTTGTCTCTACATTGCACGATGCGAGCAGAAGAGTGGTGGCGAGCGTTGCCAGCAGGCTTTTTATAGTCAGTTGCTTCATACTTATTTTATCAATCCCGTTTTACTTATAGTTATCTGTCCCCCTGCGTTGTGACCGAACATCTGTCGGCTACCGAAGTCCATGGCGTAGGCAGCAGTGATTTTCCATCCCTTATTGAAGCGATATGATGTTTCGGCGAGGAAACTGATGTTGTGATGCTTGCTGTTGAAGGGTATGTCGTAGGTGCCCCAACCCTCTTGATATGTAGCCAAGGCGCGATAGGCGAGACGCGAGGTAGGAGTGCCGTCAATGCCGAGATGCCACGCTACGAAGCGGTTGTTGTAGATGTACAGCTGTCCGTTGGTGTTGTATATGGGCGAACGGTAGAGCGGATTGCCCATCACCTGTCCCCAGTGTTGATAGCCAGGATAGATGCCGTGGTTATAATAGTTGTCTATTCCGGCTATCTGGTCGCTGATGTTCTGTGTGTGGTCGTGGTTGTACGGACCGCTCTGATACTTGGTGTGGATATATTCTGCTACGATGTGGCGCAGCCATCTACCGTACTTCAGTTCCAGTTCGCCGCCCAGCATGATGTCCTTCAGGTCGTAGAGGAAGTAGCGGTGATGTATGCGATTGTTCCAGTCTTTGCCCGAGCCGTAGCCGTTGTTGTTGATAAGGAACATCTGGCTGTGATCCTCAAAGAAGTGGTCGGCATATACCGACAGTCGCCACAGTTCGTGGTCGTAGTTGACGCGCATCAGCCAACTGCCCACTATGTTGCCCTCGTTATTGGCATACATTCCGTCGGTAGCATCTTGTCCGCCCGGAAAGAATGCGTGCCAGAAGCTTTTCAGTCCATGATTGGTAGGTATTGATTGCATTGTGTCGTCGGCAGCTTGTCGATATGGAGTGCCGCCAAACTGTGTCGCCATCTCCAGACCGAGTTCAAAGGAGAGGGGGAAGGTAGAGTATTCGTTGCCAATCTTCAGATATCCGGCTTTGGAGTGATAGAGTATGTGGTCGGCGTATTTCGATTGACGGTGTGTGAAGTCGTGCTGCCAAGCGTCGTCGGTCATCATGCCGTAGGCAATGTGTCCCTTCAGGTGCAGCCAACCGCCTCCGAAGGGCAATTGCCAGTACTCGGGCAGGGCGATACGTACTTGAGGCACAGGACGTGCGTTGATGCCAAGCGTCTGCGAACCCGAGCTGAGTGTCTGGTTCTTCAATTGCAAGGGCCACTCCTTGGCTCCTGCTGTAATCACGCCGTGCAGCCAGCGTGCCTCCACGTAGGCTTGCTGCACCACGACGTTGCTGGTGTAGTGGAGCGGTACAGCCATGTCGGCACAATAGCCAATAGCCCATCGGCGAGCCGAGTCGGCAGCCAGTGAGCGCATGACGGCAGTACGAACATATCCGTTCGTCTTGTCGAGCGAACTAAGACCATAGCGGTTGGCGTTGAGCCACAGCGGTGTCTGTCCCTTCGACAGCGATGCTTGCGTCTCAATGTGGTAGTTGAGAGAAGAAGTGAGGTGGGGTTTGGAAGGCTCGCGGTCGGTCTCTTGCCAGGCATACTGTGCGTGAGCGACAGCGGGAAGAATTGCCAAAAAAAAGGCAAAAAGGCGGAGGGCGGTCTTGTCGTGGGTCATCAATTGAATATCCTGTATTTTATAAATTAGTTAATCCCTACCCCCTTAAGCTAACAAAGCATACCACTCCCCTCCCTATGGGGGAGGGGTCGGGGGTAGGGCTTCTTTCTTTTAGTTATGCACAAGCGTACCAATAGGTTCGCCGTCCATAACCTTCTTCAAGTTGCCTACAATGTCCATGTTGAATACATAGATGGGGAGGTTGTTTTCCTTGCACATTGTTGTGGCTGTGAGGTCCATCACCTTCAATCCGCGAGTGTAGATCTCGTCGTATGTGATGTCGCTGAACTTTGTTGCAGTTGGGTCTTTCTCCGGATCGGCGGTGTAGATGCCGTCAACACGTGTACCCTTGAGCATAACGTCGGCTTCAATCTCAATGCCACGCAGACTTGAACCAGTGTCGGTAGTGAAGTAAGGCGAACCGGTTCCGGCTGAGAATATGCATACGTAGCCGTTCTCCATAGCCTCGATGGCCTTCCACTTAGAGTAGAACTCGCCGATAGGTTCCATACGGATGGCTGTCAATACCTTTGTCTTTACGCCGATAGCGCCAAGAGCTGAGCTGAGTGCCAATGAGTTGATGACAGTGGCACACATGCCCATCTGGTCGCCTTTGACACGATCGAAACCCTTAGATGCTCCGCTAAGTCCGCGGAAGATGTTGCCACCGCCGATAACGATACCAATCTGTACACCCATTTCGTGTACTTCCTTAATCTGCTGTGCATACTCGCCCAAACGAACTGGGTCGATGCCGAAGCTCTGATTGCCCATGAGGCTCTCGCCACTGAGCTTAAGAAGAATTCTGTTGAATTTCATATTTTGAATTTTGAGTTTTGAGTTTTGAGTTTTGAATTGTTGCCGTTGGCAATTTTGAGTTTTGAATTACGAGTTGACTCTTTTATTCCCCTTCCTAAGTCTTCAAAGCATATAACTCCCCTCCCTGCGGGGGAGGGGTCGGGGGTGGGGCTTTTTACAGCTGAATCTCCACTACCTTATCCACATCAGTAGGCACGCTGTCGAGTGTAATGAGAACACCGCCTTGACACTTCTGCATCTTGACAGTCTTGCGCGAAACGTAATCTACGGCATGCTTTGCGTTCTTGTCGGTGATGGGAAGGAAGAGCGAGCGGTCTTTGAGGTTGAGGATATGTACGAATATCTTGTTGTCCTTTTCGGTTGTTACGCCCCAGTCGCGTGGAGTGACGCGTCCGCCACGTGTACCGTATATAGTTTCTCCGTATGTCTTCATCCATTCGCCCATTTCCTTCAGACGCTGCACAGCCACTGTGGGCAGACAACCATCGGGTTGCGGACCTATGTTCATAAGGAGGTTGGCGTTGCGACCAGCTGCCTTTACGAGGTAGTGGATGAGAGTCTTTGTCGACTTGTAGTTCTGGTCGGTAATCTTGTAGCCCCACATACCGTTCATTGTTTCGCATGTTTCGAGCGGCAGTTGTGAGATTGACTGACCTGAGAGTCCGGCTGTATTCTCGCCTGGCAGGTCGCGTTCGAACATCTGGAAGTCCTCACCCTCGAACGGAGTATGGTGGTGGTTGTTGCCGATGAGGCATGCGGGCTGCAGACGATGGATGAGGGCATACTGCTCGGGCAGACGCCAATCGAACGACGGATTGATGTCCTGATCCCACCATCCGTCAAACCATATAGCTCCAACCTTGCCGTAGTTGGTGAGGAGTTCGGTGAGCTGATTGTTCATGAACGTATAGTACGAGTCCCAGTTCTGCTTTTCCACGGGTCGACCAGTGCCACGACCAGTGCGACCTACGGGAGCATCCTCGCGCTGCCAGTCGATGTGCGAGTAGTAGAAGTGGATGTCGATGCCCTGACGGTGGCACTCGTCAGCAAGTTCCTTGACGATGTCGCGCTTGAATGGCGAAGCGTCTACAACGTTATAGTCGGAATATTTCGACTTGAACATAGAGAAGCCTTCGTGGTGGCGTGTGGTGAAGCAGATGTACTTGGCACCCGATGCCTTAATCTGCGACACCCATTCCTTGGCGCTGAATCGAGAGGGATAGAATCCTCCAGCCAGTTTGGCGTATTCCTTATAGTTGAGGTTGTTGTTGGTCATAGTCCATTCGCCGGTGGCAAGCATAGCGTACAGACCCCAGTGGAGGAAAATTCCGAACTTAGAGTCCTGGAAGTGTTTGCGTGCCTCGATGTTGTCGGCAGAGGGTGTGTAGGTTTGATTAGTGTTAGCGGATGCTGTGAGTGATAGTGCCAGCATAGCCGCTGCCAATAGCTTTTTCATAAGTTGTTGTTGGGTTATGGGTTATAATTGTTTCGCAAAGTTAACCTTTTTATTCGTATTGGTGAAGAATTCGGCGGAAAATATATCAACGTTCCCTTAATACAATATGATTGGCGTAATATAACAAGAACAATGTTGTATTGAAAAATTTGTATTTTCGGAAAAACATTGTAACTTTGCATTGGATAAAACTAGTGCACTTGATATGCTATATGCTGTCATACTGCACTTAAAAAGAAACTGATAAGGGAGGACGTGTCAAAATAGGAGTTAGAGGAAGTTAAGAAGAAGTTAATCCATCTACGATGGATGGAAGTTAACAGACAAATGCTTTATTTTCAGCAATTTATACATATGTCCGCTAACTTCTGTTAACTTCGGGCGAAGCCCAAACTTCTTTTAACTTCTATTTTGACACACCCTCCCTTTTTCTGTTTTTTTAGTTACAAAAAAAGTTGGGCTACCTCACGGCAACCCAACTCGATAACTATTAAAACGTGTAATACGATAAGATCTTAGTCTTGTGCGTTTCTGTGCTGGATTTTTATATCTGTTTTATTGCCTATGCTTATTGGTTGCATTTTGCAATGCGCCATGTATGAGCAACTTGCACAATAACGTAACTTAATTTATAATGCTTTTGCCCATGCAGGGCGACATTACCTTTTTATTGTTTCCCAGGGCGCTTGCCCTGGGCTATGCGCTTTTGGGCTTTCAGCCCGTTATTTGATTATTTTCTACGTGCAGCACGAATCTTATGTGTTGCCATTCGTTCTCCTATAACAGATTCACCACCACTTGAATAGACATATGCATGTGTATTGTCGTCGGCTGCTGTAGAACTCCAATATGTACCAGACAAGGGATATTCTGTATCTGTAATTCCCTTTTGCTCATTGCTTGCAGGGAGATACCATACAATATCATTTTCCTCTATATCAGGAACACCTAAATTCCGCAGCATTTTAGTTTAACTTATTTTATAAGTACCTGAGCAACAA
>URQS01000087.1 GCA_900550035.1 uncultured Prevotella sp.
AACTTATTCGTGAATTATTCATATTTATAAAATTAATTTTGAACAGTTACTTATTGAATATTTTTAATAAATCATTCCTATGTGAAATGTTGCTTTTGCTTAATTTGACACAAACAGCATGCCATCAGGTGAAGTGGGATGTATGAATGATGCAAAAATACGAATTTGTGCTTAAAAATTGATGTTAAACAACTAATTTTGTTCGATTATCTTTGGCGTTACTGATTAAATGAGTATCTTTGTATGGATTAAGACAAACTATGAAGTGTGGTGCCTCAATAAAGAGGGCGCCAAGTCGTATTAGTTTGGAAAAACCGATTTTCAACTAACAAATGACTGCTTATTTAGTTACAACTACTACAACAATCAACGACGTGCCCCGATGTGACTTCGGGGCACGTTTTAAAAACGCTAATCAAATTTTATTAAAACAAAGATATTATGAGACTTATTATTGAAAAGGATTATGATCAGCTCTCAAAGTGGGCTGCTGAGCATGTAATTGAGCGTATCAACAAGTTCAATCCGACACCCGACCACAAGTTCGTGCTCGGTCTGCCTACAGGTTCTTCACCTATCGGAATGTACCATGCATTGGCTGAGGCTTGCAAGGAGGGACGTGTATCGTTCAAGAATGTCCTCACTTTCAATATGGACGAGTATGTAGGTCTGCCCGAGTCGCATCCGGAGAGCTACCACTCATTCATGGCTAAGAACTTCTTCGACCATGTTGATTGCCCGAAGGAGAACATCCATATCCTTAATGGCAACGCCGAGGATTTGGAGGCTGAGTGCGCACGTTACGAGCAGATGATCGTTGAGGCTGGTGGTATCGACCTCTTCATCGGCGGCATCGGTCCTGACGGCCACATCGCTTTCAACGAGCCGGGTTCTTCACTCACTTCACGCACACGTATGAAGACTCTTACAACTGACACTATCGTTGCCAACTCTCGTTTCTTCGACAACGACGTGAAGAAGGTTCCTACAACAGCTCTCACAGTAGGTGTAGGTACTGTAATGTCTGCCCGTGAGGTTATGATCCTCGTTAATGGCCACAACAAGACACGCGCTCTCCAGGCTGCTGTTGAGGGTCCGGTTACTCAGATGTGGACTATCTCTGTTCTGCAGATGCACCAGCATGGTATCATCGTAGCTGACGAGGCTGCTACTGAGGAGCTCAAGGTTGGAACATACCGCTACTTCAAGGATATCGAGAAGAACAACCTCTAATCCCAATTGTCTATGCCTAAAGCATTGAACATAAAGAAAATCTCAGCTGTCTCGGTCGAGGCGGCTGAGATTTGCCGTATTATGGACGAGGCTCAGATTGAGTTCGTTCCCGTAGACAACCACTGCTGGGCAGCAGATTTCCCCTATAAACCGAAGTTTGAGGTGCGTATGGCTCACAATGGCAGCCAGCTGCTCATCAACTATCGCGTCACTGAGGAGTGCGTGCGTGCCGTTGCACCGCACGACGATGGCAACGTTTGGGAGGATTCGTGCTGCGAGCTGTTCCTCTCGCCAGTGGCTGATGGCACCTATTATAATATGGAGTGCAACGCCGCAGGTACACTGCTCATAGGTTTCGGTCCCAGTCGTGAAGGACGTGAGCGTGCTCAGCAGGATGTTCTGGACAAGGTGCAGCGCTGGTCGTCAATGGGTCGCGAGCCGTTTAATGACATTGAGGGTGAGCGTACATGGCAGTTGTGTCTGGTTGTGCCCGTTGAGGCTTACTATCGTCATAATCTTAAGAGCTTCGACGGCTTGCACGTTAAGGGCAATGTGTATAAGTGTGGCGACATGCTGCCTCATCCTCACTTCCTCTCGCTCTTCCCCATCAATCTGCCCAAGCCCGACTTCCATCGTCCCGACTTCTTCGGTGATGTGGTGTTTGAATAAAGTGAACTATCATAGAATATTTACAGAAAACACTTCTATAATATTTTTAATACAACAAGGGCAACAAAAAACAATGTAGTTTTTTGTTGCCCTTGTTGTATCTATGCTATTTGTTTGCCTATTTGTTTTTATTCCGGCAAACTCTTATTTCTCCATAACTCGTCTTACCTGCCAACGTGTCACTACAGTAGCCAATGCTCCGTAAACGATGGCTTGCATCCAAAGTCCCTTTATTTCGGGTATGATGTCGCCGAACACTCCACCCATTGTGTTCAGCTTGACGAATCCCTGAATGCCGAAAGTAGACGGGAACAGCCATGAGAACCATTGCCACATTTCGGGAATATTGCTCTTTGGCCATGACACGCCCGACATGAAGAGGAACGGTACTGAGGTGAACACTACGAGCAACATTACATTCTCGCGCTTGCGTACGAAGTAAGAGAAGGTGATGGCAAAGCCTATGCACGACAGCAGATAAGGCACTACGAAGAGTGCGAAGTCGCGTGCGTGCAGTATCTGCACGAAGTGGAACAGACGAGGAATCGCCAGCAATACCCATGCAGCAATGAGTAGGAAGAGCACGAAGAATCCCATTGTGCGGCCAACCATGATGCGTGCCAGTCCGAAACGGCGTTCGTACATTGGTATGAGGCGCGTAAAGCGGCGCTTCTCGTGCGATGTTCCGTAGGCAATGCCTACGCCAAGCAGCATCACCTGCTGTATGATGAGCACCAGAACGCCCGGCAATATGAAGTTGCCGTATCCGCCTGTATTGTTGAATATAGGCACATCGGTTATCTGCATGGGCTGCGTTGTGAGCTGGTCGTCGCGGTTGGTGTAGTTGCCCGACAATGCTATCTGAATGTGCGAGTTCATATCGGCAGCCACAGCTGTGCAGGTCTGGAATATGGCTTTGTATGTAAGCATCAGTCCCATATTGCAATACACGCTGACGTGAGCCTGCTGCATGCGTCCAAGGTTGTGGTCGAAGTCTTCGGGCAGAAGTATTATGCCGTATACGTCCTGCTTGCCCACGAGTCGGCTTGCCTCCTCAAGGTTGTTGCAATAGGCTGCTACACGAACGTCGGACGATGCATCTACGTGGCGAACGAATTCGCGGCTCGTCTGACTATGCGAATTGTCAACCACCGCCACAGGCACGTCGCGCACCACCTCGTTGTTGTATATCCACGAGTAGAGTATAGGGTAGGCCAGTGGCAAAAGTATCACGAAGAGCAGCGCGCCCTCGTCCTTGAACATGTCGCGCATCTCGTGAAGCCATACTCTGGCCGTGTCTTCCCAGAAAGTTCTTATCTTATTCATCTAAATACTGTTTTACTCCAAATATACATATTCTCTCAGAGCCTTGCCCAAGCGCATGATTACAAACACGGGAGCGCAAGCGAAAAGTGTGAGTGCGGCTACGTTGAGTGCCACATCAGTCAATGGATTGCCTCCGAACACCACAATTTCATATATTATGAAGAAGTGGCGCATGGGGAACAGTTGTGCCAGTGATTGCAGGGCTGGGTCCATTGCGAGAGTTGGGAAGGCTGTTCCGACCATCGAGAAGCTAAGTACGCCCCACAGCGAACACATGCTCATTGCCATTCGCATTGAAGGGAACAGACCGAACATGAACACTCCGAAGCCCTGGGCTGCCAATACTGTCAGCACGCCCAGACCTATAATGCTGCCCCAACCGCCCGGATGCGGGAAGTTGAGAATGCCGAACGTGTAGTACAGATAGCCCAGCATGATGATGAGCCATATAATGGTATGTGGCAGCATCTTGCCTATTATGGCAACAAACGGATTGTCGCCAGCGCACTTCATGAGTTCGCGTGCCGTGTCCATCTTCAATTCCGAGCCCATAGAGTAGGCTGTTACGAGGAATATGAAGAGCAACAGACACGTCGGAATGAGCATCGTTGAGAGATAGATGTTGTAGTTTACCCATGGATTGCCTACGGGATGCAGATCGATGGCGATGGGTTGTAGGAATGTAGCAATCTGTTTGTCTGTATAGCCTTTGGCTGACATCACCGATTTGCCGACACCTGCCGTGCCGAGAGTGGTTACGGTCTTGAGGTCTTTAAACACGAGTGAGCCTGCTGTCAGCGAAGCGTAGCTGTAGTAGTATGACACTTTGGGCTGTCGCGAAGCCAATAGGTCGGCTGTGGTGCTTTGTGGAAAATACAGGAAACCGTATATTTCGTTGTGCTGCATAGCGAGTCGTGCCGTCTCGAAGTTGGGGTAGTGTGCCACCACCTTTGTCGATTGGAACGAGTCGAGCATACGTGTCAGCTTGCGTGTCGTGGCAGAGTTGTCAAGGTCGACAACGCCTACAGGCATGTCTTGCGGCTGTCCTTCGTTCATGAGCGACGTGAAGAAGAAGGTCACGAATATCGGGAAAATCACCATTGAGAACAGATATATGTGATTTTCCTTCAGTCGGCGGCACTCGCGTAAGAATATTTGTATGATTCGTTTGGTGAAAGACATTAACAAAAATGATTTGGGGAATCGTTTATGAGGGACTCTCGTTGGAGAGTATTGGGTATTATAGTTGAGAGTTTTTTGTTGATAGTTCTTGCTGTTGAGAGTTGAGAGTTGAAAGTTGAGAGTTATGATTGCCTTTATTGATTGCAATCATCATACATTATCGGTATGGCATATCATAACTCTCAACTCTCAATTTTCAACTCTAAACTTTCAATTCTCAATTCTCAATTCTCAACTTAATCAGGGGTGGGGCTTTTATTTTATTTCTTCAGCACCAATGACATTCCTGGACGCAGACCGTCAATCTTGTCAATCGGGCGAGCCTTCACTTCGAAAGTCTTGAGGTCGTACTGTCCGTTCGACTTGGTAGCCTTCCATACAGCGTACGAACCTTGGTCCTTGATGTAGTATACCTTCATGCGAATCTCGCGGTTGTATGCTGGTACGAAAGCTTTGATTTCGCTGCCTACTGTCATACCGTTGAGCTGGTCTTCGCGAACGTTGAATGTTCCCCAAATGTCGCTCATTATTGATATTGACATAATCGGCGAACCGGTGCCTACGAGCTCGCCCACTTTCGGATAGACATCGCTCACCTCGCCTGCCATCTGTGCTATCTGCATAGTCTCGTTGATGTAAGAGTTCACTTCGGCTACGGCACCCTTTGCACGGTTTACCTGTGCTGCTGCTGCCTTCTTCTCTTCCATACGGGCACCATTGACAGCCATGTCGTACTGGCTCTGTGCTGCCTTGACTTGTGCCTCCATTGCCTTGTAGTTGGCGAATGCCTCGTCGCGCTTCTGGGCTGTCATCACGCCCTCGTCAAACAGACGTTGTACGCGGTTGTACGACTTTTGGGCTATTTCAAGACCTGCCTTCGCCTGCTGCAATACGGCGAATGCGGCACGCACCTGTTCCTTGCGTGCTCCGTTGTTTGCCATTTCGTCCATGGCTGAAGCTGCGTTTTCGGCCGACTGTGCTTGAGTCATCTTGGCGCGCACTTCAGGAGCATCGAGAATTGCAAGCGTGTCGCCCACGTTCACGTAGTCACCCTCCTTAACGCGGAGTTCGAGAATGCGTCCTGGCACCTTGCTCGACACGCGATATTCCGACACTTCCACCTGTCCCTGTATAGTTTCAGGCTCTTGTTTGAGCGACAGCGAACCGATGATAGCTACTGCTGCCACCACAGCTGTTGAGCATGCTATGGTGATAAGTATGTTCTTATGTTGCGATTTTTCTGACATAATAATATATAATGTGTGTTGTTATTGCAAGACACCGAGTGCCTTCTTTAAGTTAACTTGACTCATTTTTACGTCTACTTCGGCGTCTATCTTCTGCGATTGTGCCTGCACCCATGCTGTCTGTGCAGCCATTACGTCGGTAGTTGGTATTACACCCTCCTTGAATCCGAGGTTGGCGCAACGCAGGTTTTCCTCAGCGTTCTCTACGTTTTTCGTTGCCATGGCCAGACGGCGGTTGGCCTCTTTAACCTTGAATTGGCTCTGGCTCACCTGCAGGTCTATCTTCTCACGAATGTCGTCGCGTTCGAGTTCGACGATAGTTGTGGCAATTCGGCTTGCGCGCACCTTGTATGTGCCCTCCATCCAGTTCCACAGCGGTACGCGCACCATCACTCCGACATTCCACATGCCCGAGAGTTTGCGTTCGAATCCGTTGAAGACGTTGGGGTTGGTGGCTACATATCCGCCCGTAAGCAACACCTGTGGAAGATAGGCGGCACGTACCAGCTTGGTGGCCTGGCGACTCATGTCGGCAGAATTCTGCAGAAGCTTCAGCTCTGGACGGTTCTCCATTGCTACAGAGCGGTCGGCCTGAGTGTCGTCTGATTGTGACGTGAGGTTTTCGGAATTTTCGTCAGCCAGTGTGATGTCCGAGTCTACATCCATACCGCACAATTGGCAGAGCAGCATCTTGGCGAGTGCCAGTCCGTTCTCGGCCTGTGTCAGCGACATCTCTGCCTCGTTCACCTTGACGTCTACCTTCAGTCCGTCGGCTCGTGTGGCAACACCTTCGCGTATCATCTTGCTCACATCATCGTCGAGTTTTTTGACAACAGCCAGATAGCTTTCGGCCAATTGCTTTTTGTGATGTACAGAAACAACAGTCCAGTATGCCTGGTCGATAGAGTGCAGTGTGTTTTGCGTCGAAGCCTCAATGTTGTTCTGCGCCATCTCTTCGCCTATGGCAGCCATACGATTGGCTGCTATTATGGCTCCACCCATGTACACGGGCTGTGTGAGCATTATTGAGAGGGCGTACATCTGGCGTGTGTCTGTACGGAAAGCGTCAACTATGTTCTGTCCTACATGGTTGACGGCTTCACCGATTTTTGAGCCCACCTGTCCGAACATGCCTCCGAGATTGGATGCTTGTTCGGGTGTGAGTATGCCCTGCTGGGCAAGGTTTGTCAGAGCGCCGGCAATGTCGTTGTGCAGCGCACCGGTGGTGTTGGTGCCTGCATTGGCGAGTGCCGACTTCTGGTCTTTGCTGAGTAGTGATATCTCGCGGCTTGTCAGTTCGTAGCCGCCGAGCGCACTTATGTGCGGCAGATACTTTGTTTTGGCCGCTTTCTTGTTGTAGCGAGCCATGTCGAGCTGCAGGCGTGATACCGACAGGGTCTTGTTGTTGCGCAATGCCATTGCGCGACAACTGTCGAGTGTCAGTGTCTGTTGTGCCTGAGCGCTTGTGGCAAGCGTAGTAAGGGCCAATATTAAAAATTTATGTTTCATATTCGTTTGTTTGGTGGAGTGTACGGCTTGTCAGCCTCGGTGGCTTACTTGAATGTGAAACTGCGTGAGCCAATCATGTTGCCATCGGCAAAGATGCTTACCTGATAAGTACCGGCAAGCAGCGACTGCGACACGTTCCAGTAAGTAGTTATAGCCATTTCCTGTCCGCCGTATTCCACTGTCTTGTGCATTGTAGCTTCGAGCGAGCGGTTCTGATAGTTGAATGATCCGCCACCGCCGAGTGTTGTTCCGGCTGGTGTGGTGATGCGCACATAGAATGTCTTCTGTCCGTTCTGTGCTGTCACGTTCTTGGCTATGGTGAAGTTAACCTGAATGTTTGTACACTTTGATGTCTTGTCGGTAGCTTTACCGCGCTTGTTCTTCAGCTGCATTGAGATACCTGTGGCATCGAGCTGTGCGGCAATAGCCACTTTTTCTGAGAGTGTGGCGCGTTCGGTGTTGAGTCCTTCTATCTGTCGTGTAGCTTCGTTATACTGTCCCTTGATGCGTGTGTTCTCGGCAGTGAGGTTCTGGTTGAGTCGGTTGAGTGAGTCAATTTCGATGACATAGCTACGCAATACGGCGCGTACTGTAGCCAGTTCCTTCTTGAGACGTGCTATCTCGCGTGCGTCGCTCGACTTGGTGTCTTGCAGTTCCTTGAGCAGTCGTTCGGTCTTTTCCTGCTCGGCAGTGAGTTGGGCTACGATAGAGTCGTTGGTTATCTGCGCCTTCATCTCGCTGTATTGGTTGGCAAACTGCTGATACTCGTTCTCCATCTCCTTCTTGTCGAGGTCGGCGAGTTCCTGCATAGCCTTGTTTTCTTTTCTTTGACTGTCAAGATTTACATAAAGGTAGGCAATAGTGCCAACAAGGGCTAAACCTATTACACCCGCTACTATCCCAGTAATGAGCTTTTTCTTTTCCATAGTGTTTTGATATATCAATTAATGAGTTTTAAATAATAAAGTTTAAACTGTTGCAAAGTTAGTTTTTTAATTTTAAAGCGCAAAACAACGGGTGTTGTAAATAAATAATGATTGCTAAAATCGAAGACAAAAACAGAAGAACGGAACAGGTAAATAATAAAAGAAGCCCTTTTGGCTTGCTAATGAGTTCGTTCTGTATGTCAAAAGGACAACTTTAGCAAGCCAAAAGGGCTACTTTAGAATTGTGGAAAAATTTAAAATTTTTCAATACAAAAGCTATCAAATGAAGCCTTCAAAATTTCTATAATCAATTTTTGTTTTGTAACACTTTTTTACTACGTGTGCGATATTTGCGCCGTGTGTTTTAAATACGATTTTACTATTCTTGTACTCCACTCGCTAAAATCCCTTGGCTATATTTCTTTATCAATTAAATAAATCGTAAATTTGCAAATACAATAAC
>URQS01000088.1 GCA_900550035.1 uncultured Prevotella sp.
ACTTATTCGTGAATTATTCATATTTATAAAATTAATTTTGAACAGTTACTTATAAGAAACGATGCATATCATAACTTTCAACTCTCAACTTTCAACTCTCAACTTTCAGCTGACATTTATGATTAGAATCATCCTCATAGGCTACATGGGAGCCGGAAAGACCACCATAGGCAAGGCACTCGCCAAGGCTCTTGGAGTCACATTCTACGATCTCGACTGGTATATCGAGACACGTATGCACCGCACTGTGAAGCAGATATTCGACGCTGAAGGCGAAGAAGGATTCCGCCGCATCGAGCACAACCTGCTGCACGAAGTGGCTGAGTTTGAGAATGTAGTCATTTCGTGCGGAGGAGGCACTCCCTGCTTCTTCGACAATATCGACTACATGAATCGCCAGGGCAAGGTGGTGTATCTGAAGGCTTCGCCCGAAGTGCTGTACGAGCACCTGAAGATGGGCAAGTCGGTGCGACCACTGCTGCTCAACAAGACGCCTGAGCAGGTACGCGAGTTTATCGTCGAGCAACTCGCCCACCGCGAACAATTCTATTCAAAGGCCGATTACACGCTCGACATAAACCTACTCGACAATCACGACAAGATAAATATTACGGTTGATAAGCTACAAAAATTGATTGAAAAATGAAGAAATGGACCATTGACGACTCTCGCGAGTTATACAACATCAACGGTTGGGGCACCTCTTACTTCGGTGTCAACGACAAGGGCGACATGTATGTAACACCCTGCAAGGACAACGTGCAAATCGATTTGCGCGACGTCATGGACGAACTGCAGCTGCGCGACGTTACGCCACCAGTGCTGCTACGCTTCCCCGACATTCTTGACAACCGTATCGAGAAGACCTCCAGCTGCTTCAAGAAGGCTGCCGAGGAGTATGAATACAAGGGCGAGAACTTCATTGTGTACCCTATTAAGGTGAACCAGATGCAACCCGTCGTTGAGGAAATCATCTCGCACGGACGCAAGTTCAACCTCGGACTGGAGTGCGGATCAAAGCCCGAGCTGCACGCCGTTATCGCTGTTCAGTGCCAGAGCGACTCTATCATCGTGTGCAACGGCTACAAGGACCAGAGCTACATTGAACTGGCGCTGTTGGCACAGAAGATGGGCAAGCGCATATTTATCGTTGTCGAGAAGATGAGCGAGATAGGACTGATTGCCGCTGCTGCAAAGAAGCTGGGCGTGAAGCCTAATATCGGCATACGTATCAAGCTGGCTTCAAGCGGATCGGGCAAATGGCAGGAGAGCGGTGGCGACGCCTCGAAGTTCGGACTACGCTCGTCGGAGCTGCTCCAGGCGCTCGAAACTCTCGACGAAAAGGGTCTGCACGACTGCGTCAGACTCATCCACTTCCACATCGGATCGCAGATAACCAAGATACGACGCATTCAGACTGCACTGCGCGAGGCTGCCAACTTCTACATACAGCTGCACAAGATGGGCTACAACATCGACTTCGTCGACTGTGGCGGTGGTCTGGGCGTAGACTACGACGGAACACGCTCGTCGTCGAGCGAGAGCTCGGTCAACTACTCAATCCAGGAGTATGTCAACGACTGCGTATACACATTCGTCGATGCTTCGAACAAGAATGGCATCAAGCATCCTAACCTCATCACCGAGAGTGGACGCTCGTTGTCGGCACACCACTCTGTACTTATCACCGACGTACTCGAAACTACATCACTGCCCGAGATGCGCGAGGAGTTTGAACCGTCGGAGAACGACCATCAGCTTGTCAAAGACCTCTACGAGATATGGGACAATCTCAACCCACGCACAATGCTTGAGGACTGGCACGATGCCGAACAGATACGCGAGGAGGCTCTCGACCTCTTCTCGCACGGCATTGTCGACCTGCGCACACGTGCCGAGATAGAGAGCATGTACTGGAGCGTTTGCCGCGAGGTGAACAGCATGGCAAAGACACTGAAGCACACTCCCGACGAGCTGCGCGGCCTGGACAAGCTGCTTGCCGACAAATACTTCTGCAACATATCTATATTCCAGTCGCTCCCAGACGCTTGGGCTATCGATCAGCTCTTCCCTATCGTGCCCATACAGCGACTCAACGAGCGCCCTACACGCAACGCTACGCTGCAGGACATCACCTGCGACAGCGACGGCAAGATAGCCAACTTCGTCACCAACCGTCAGGCTACTCACGTGCTGCCGGTACATCCTATCAAGAAGAACGAAGACTACTATCTCGGCGTTTTCCTTGTAGGTGCCTATCAGGAAATACTCGGTGATATGCACAACCTCTTCGGCGACACCAACGCCGTACACATATCGGTGAAGGACGGAGGCTACAGCATCGACCAGATATTCGACGGCGAGACTGTTGAGGAAGTGCTCGACTACGTACAGTACAACCCCAAGAAACTCGTGCGACAGCTCGAGATATGGGTGACCAAGAGTGTTAAGGCTGGCAAGATTTCGCTCGAAGAGGGCAAGGAGTTCCTCAGCAACTACCGCTCAGGACTGTATGGTTATACTTATTTGGAGTAAATAAAGCCCTAAACTCGAGAGTGTTTCAAAAGTCAAAGCAATACGCCCCGAAGGGGCAGAAGCACTTAGCCCAGGGCACCGCCCTGGGTAAAACATAGCAACCAACATGCGCCCTGTAAGGGCAAAAGCATTGGTAATTGACGCTTTTGCCCTTACAGGGCGTTGGTTTTTTATCTATCCATACCCCCAGGGCGGTGCCCTGGGCTATGTGCTTATTGGGCTTTCAGCCCGTATAATTGACTTTTGACACACTCTCTATATTATTTTTATAGCCAGTTAAAAAATATTTTACGCTTATGAAAATCACAATAATTAAGGTTGGCGGCGCCGTAGTGGAGGATTCCGCACAGCTTGCCGCTCTTCTTGAGGGTTTCAAGAAGGTTGAGGGATACAAAATACTGGTACATGGAGGCGGCCGTCGCGCCACGAAAGTGGCTGCCGAGCTTGGCATAGAGAGCAAGATGGTGGGCGGACGACGCATCACCGATGCCGATATGCTTGAAGTGGTGACGATGGTTTACGGTGGACTGGTCAACAAGAACATCGTGGCTCAGCTGCAATCGCTCGGCATCAACGCCATCGGACTGACCGGTGCCGACATGGACGTGATACGTTCGCACAAGCGTCCGCTAAAGGACGGTGTTGACTTTGGATTCGTAGGCGATGTAGACAAGGTGAATGCCGAACGCCTCAAGACCCTTATAGATGCCGGTATGACGCCCGTTCTTGCCCCTCTGACGCACGACGGTGCCGGAACGATGCTCAACACCAACGCCGACACGATAGCCTCTGAGACGGCCCGTGCACTGGCTTCGCTCTACGACGTAACGCTGGTGTACTGTTTTGAGAAACCCGGTGTGCTCGCCAATCCCGACGACGACACAAGCGTAATCCCAGTCATCACACGCAACGACTTCAGCCGACTCACTGCCGACGGAACTATATCGGGCGGAATGCTGCCCAAGATAGAGAATGCACTTGCTGCTGTAGAGGCAGGAGTGAAGAAAGTGGTGATAACCAAGGCTGACAGCATTGGCAAGGGAGGAACTGTTATTACAGTATAAAAAAGAACTGGCCGCCGGTGTCAATTAAGACTCCGACGGCCAGTCAATCGTTAGTATGTTATGAAAAATTTGAGAGTCCCCGAAACTTCACAGCTTCAAGGTTTTCTTTGTAGCGTCATACACTTTTCGTAACATTTGTCATGGACGCTGGTGAAGGGGCTTGTTTTTACGTCCAAATATGTTTTAAGTGTACATCAGCTTGGTGTTTTAACTTAAAATGATTTTATTGAGAAAGCATAGAAATATATCTTACTTAAGTATGGCGGGACTATTCTGTCCGAACGGCTGTCCTACTGTGCCGATACTGCTCAGTCCGTTGTGGCGTGCAGTATCAATTTTCACAGTGTCGGTCATTGCCACTGAGGCGCCCTCATGTACTCGAGGTGTGTATGCCGCAGGCACTCCGGCAGGCACGTTTTCGGTGCTTTGGAATGACATCTGGGCTGCCTGGCTCAGTGTGAGCACTATTGCCACCATTGCCGCTGCCTTGAACAGCGGAGCAAACCGCTGGCTTATGAGCACCTTGCGTGCCTTAACCTCTTGCGGCTCGCCAACCATAGATAGCATACGCTCGTCGAAATCATCGCCAAGGCGATCGGTCTTCGGCTCAGTCTGCTCATACACAAACAGCGGACGGAACTTGGCAAGCTCCTCAGGAACGCACAACTGACTGAAGAACGAGCGCAGTATCTGCTCCTCCTCAAGTGTTGTCTCGCCCTGCCAGTAGCGGTCAAGAAGTTGGTTTATGTATTTATAGTCCATAGTTGTCGTATTTTTGGAATTGTTGTTTAATAGTCTGCCGCGCACGGAAGATGTTCACCTTCACCTGGTCCTCGGTTATGTCGAGTACGGCGGCTATCTCCTTGTATGTCTTGCCTTCTATATCGCGCAGTTGCATGCACGACCTTTGTTTCTCAGGCAGAGAGTCGATGAGCGTCCTCACTATCGTCACTCGTTCGCGTTGCACGGTCTGTTCGTATGGCGTCGAGGCCGTATCGGCTTGGTTGTCGCCTCCTTGGGGCGTCGTTTCGTCGAGCGAAGCGTTCTGGTTGTCGCGCAGTCGCATGCGGTCGAGAGCCAGATTGCGGCAGATAGTGAGCGAGAATGCTTCCACCGACTCAAGGGTATCCCACGAGTCGCGACGGTTCCACACCTTTATCAAGGTGTCTTGCACGATATCTTCGGCCTCTTCGCGGCTCAGCGTGATGCGCATGGCCAGTCGGAAGAGTATATCCTTCATCGGCAGGATGTCGTTGCGAAAACTAATCTTTTTCATCTGTGCTCTAAATGAATGACGATTGACGGCTGCTTTTGTTACAGACGCCAGTCTTTATTTAACCTCGTTTAACAAATCGCTCGCATTCTGCGAGTATTTTCACACGTGCTATCTTCATCACAACGTAATAAAGTACGACAGCTATAATGAATCGTGATATGAGAAGCGCTATCAAGTTGCTCAGCTGCATTGTGGCTATATACGCCACGCCCATCACTCCGGCGGCGGCAAGTGCAAACGGCATGACGTCGCAGAAGAACATCCAGTAGCCATAGCCTATCAGTCGGCGCACGAAGAAGAGCCACACCAGCAGCCACGACGTATTTAATAATGTATAGGCTATGACCATCGTACGTATGCCCATGGGCCATATCAGCACCATTGTTGCTATCTGAACGAGTCCTAAGGTGAACGTACACCAGAAGAAAGTGCCCGACCGTCCCTTCGATATAATCATGTTGGAGAATAGCGTGGAGAGCGGCATTGTAGCGCCCGAGATACACAATATCTGTATCAGTTGGGCTGACGCAAGCCATTTCTCGCCTATGGCTGTTACGATAAATTCCTTGGCTACGAGTCCGAAACCGAACAGCAGGGGGAACGTTATGAATGCCGTGAACCGCATCATCTTGCGAAACACGTCCTTCTGTCGGCCCTCCTCGCCCTTGAGGCTTACGAGTACGGGCTGCGCCACCTGCGCCACCATGCTCTGAACGAGCGAGTAGCACTTGGTGTTCCACTGATAAGCCTGGTTGTAATTGCCCGTGTCGCGGGGCGTGAAGTAGTGGCCCAGCAGGATGTTGAGCACATTGTTGTTGACGTGGGTCATGATGGTAGTAGCAAGAATCTTGCACGAGAAGCGGAACATTCGACGCACTGGGGCAAATGTAATGCCATGGATAGAAGGTCGCCACGGCGAGAAATGCCACTGCAAAAGCGTGTTGATGCCTACATAAACGAGTCCTTGTGTGGCAAGCGACCAATATGCCATGCCCGCAAATGCCATGCCTACACCCGTCAGACTCGACAGAATCACAGCCAAAGCACCTGCCTCTGCCTGCTGCTTGGCGCGCAGATGCTTGAACAGATAGGCCGACTGTGCCGTGCCGAAAGATGCTATGACAATACTAAGAAAGGCGTAGCGGCACAATGGCACTACGCGCGGTGTATGATAATATTCGCCTATGAGCGGCGCGGCGAGAAAGAGAATGGCGTAGAGCGACGACGCCATGATGATGTTAAACCAGAACACCGAGTTGTAGTCCTCGTGCTTGGGGTGCTCTATATTGGTAAGCGCCGTGCGGAAACCGCTGTCCTGCAGGGCTGTGGCAACAAGCGAGAAGATGCTTATCATCGCCATCATACCATAGTCGGACTGCGACAATAAGCGACCCAGAACAATGCCGAACGCCAGGCCGACGAGCTGCTGTATGCCGCTGTTGAGTCCGCCCCACAACAATCCTTGTGCCGTTTTCTCTTTCAGTGTACTCATAATCCTATTGAAGAAAAAAAAGGAGGGCGTGTCAGAATAGGAGTTAGAGGAAGTTAAGAAGAAGTTAATCCATCTACGATGAATGGAAGTTAACGGACAAATGCTTTGTCTTTCAGCAATTTATACATATGTCCGCTAACTTCTATTAACTACGGGCAAAGCCCAAACTTCCTCTAACTTCTGTTTTGATACACTCTCATATCATAAACATAATGATGATTTGTGCTATAATGACGCGTATGAACATGCCGAGCGGATATACCGACGTGTATGCCACAGCGGCACGGTCGCCCTTGATGGTTTCGTTGGCGTAGCTCAGTGCCATTGGATTGGCCATGGCTCCGCAGAGCAGTCCGCAGATGGTGCCGAAGTCGAACTTCTTTGTCTTCAAGGCTATGGCACCTATAATAAGCAGCGGCAAAACCGTCAATACCAGTCCGACACCCACCCAAAGCAAACCTTCGGGACGTATCACGGTGGCAAGGAAGTCCTGACCGGCTACCAGTCCGAGGCAGCCAAGATATAATGACAGTCCAAGTTTGCGCAACATCAGCGATGCCGAACGTGTGGTGTAACTGATGAAGTGTACACGCGAACCGAGCGCACCGATGATGATACCCATGATGATAGGACCTCCGGCGATGCCCAGTTTTACGGGAGCACTCATGCCTGGAATGCTTACCGGTATCATACCCAGAGCCAAGCCGAGTAGCAATCCGAAGAAAATGGCACCGAGATTAGGCTCGTTGAGTACCTGGACAGCGTTGCCCAGATAAGCCTCAGCGTGGTCTATGTTCTCGGGAGTGCCCACCACGGTAACGCGGTCGCCATACTGCAAGTGCAAACTGTCAGTAGCCAGCAGCTTGATGTCGCCTCTCATCACACGGCTTACGTTGACGCCGTAGGTCTGACGCATGTGCAGCATACCGAGTGTCTTGCCGTTGAGCTTGGTGCGTGTCAACACTATGACACGACTTTCTACCGTATTGTCGATGGCGTTCCAGTCTATCTTCTCACGATTCCAGTCCTTCTCCACACGCTCACCGAAGAGTATTGTCATTGCCGACACCTCATCGCGGTTGGTAACCACGAGCACGTTGTCGTCCATCTGCAACTGCGTTGTAGCCAACGGTACAATCACCTTACCACAGCGCCAAATGCGCGATATGATGAAGTGGCGGTGGGTCATCTGCGACACGTGGGCTATAGTCATGCCCGATACAGCCGGATTGATCACCACAAACTGCCCTACGAAGGTGTTGTCTTCGTCGTCGCCCGTGCGCGGCTCAAGGTCGGCGGGGCGCACCAGAAACTTGCGCATGAGTATCATGGCGAATATCACACCCACAACACCCAATGGATATGTAACGGCACATCCCAATGCTGCACCGCTGCTCGACTGATGAGCGTTGGCAAGAGCCTGCTGGGCGGCACCAAGAGCCGGTGTATTAGTGGTGGCACCACACAATATACCCACCATGTCGGGTATATTGATAGGCAATACAAAGCACAGCGACAGCGCCATTGCCGTTCCGAGCAGAATGATGCCAAGTCCCCAAAGGTTGAGCGATACGCCCTCATGGCGCATCATACCGATGAAGTTGGGGCCCACATGCAGACCGAGCGCATACACAAACAGCGACAGTCCGAGCGTCTCGGCGAACGTCAGCATCTGTGCGTCGGCTGTAAAGTGGAGGCTACCAGCCACAATTCCGATAAAAAATACGAAAGCCACTCCGAGCGATATGCCCTTGACGTGAATCTTTCCCAATGCGAGTCCTATTGACACGATGAGCGACAGAACCACGATGGTCTGCACTGCCGAGTGTGTCACAAACAGACTTTCAATCCATTCCATTTCTTTGTCTTAGTTGAATTATCCTATGTTTTTTCGTTTAAGTGGTCGAATTAGGCCGTATTTACAGTACTTTTTAAACCGACTGCAAAGTTACGCAAAATTCCTATTATGAAAGATTTATTTCCATTTATTTGCTCTGTAAATCATCATAAACCATAACATTCAAAAAGCAAAAAAACGTTCTATAGACTTGATTTGCGTCAATTTATTTTAAAAATAAACAAAAAACTTTCCAATTTCTTGTGTGGTCGTACACAAATTATTATCTTTGCAGCGTGTTCGAGAGAATGCAAT
>URQS01000089.1 GCA_900550035.1 uncultured Prevotella sp.
CTCCCCGCGGGGGGGGGGGGGGGGGGGGGGGGGGGCAGGGGGGGGCTTCAGGGGGTGGGGCTTATCCCTTATTTTACAATTCCCTTTTCCAGATACTCTGCAAGGTTCATTCGTACTTTTGCGGCAGCACCCTCGGATGCAACCTTTGCCATATCGTGGTCTACCATAATCTTGACGAGTTGTTCGAATGATGTGGCGTTAGGATTCCAGCCAAGCTTAGCCTTCGCCTTGGTTGGGTCGCCCCAAAGGTTTACCACATCAGTAGGACGATAGAAGTCGGGCGACACCTCTACGATAGTCTTTCCTACGAGATTCTCCGGCCCGCTTACGCAGACGCCCTTCTCGTTCTCTTCCTTGCCCTCCCATTTCAGTTCGATGCCAACGTAGTGGAAGGCAAGTTGTGCAAACTCACGAACGCTGTGCTGAACGCCAGTGGCAATGACAAAGTCGTCGGGCTTAGGAGCCTGCAGTATGAGCCACATACATTCTACGTAGTCCTTGGCGTAGCCCCAGTCGCGCAAAGAGTCGAGATTGCCAAGATAAAGCTTGTCTTGCAGGCCCTGCGCTATGCGTGCGGCAGCAAGCGTAATCTTACGTGTCACGAAGGTCTCGCCACGACGTTCGCTCTCGTGATTGAATAGAATACCGTTGCAGCAGAACATGTTGTAGGCATCACGATATTCCCGTATAATCCAGTAGCCATATTGTTTGGCGACGGCGTAAGGGCTGAAAGGATGGAAAGGAGTGTTTTCGTTCTGCGGCACTTCCTCCACCTTACCATAGAGTTCGGATGTAGAAGCCTGGTAAATCTTGCAGGTGTATGCCAGTCCCACCTTGCGTACAGCCTCAATGATGCGCAGCACGCCAACGGCATCCACATTGGCAGTATATTCAGGCGAGTCGAAACTCACCTGCACATGACTCTGTGCAGCAAGGTTGTATATCTCTGTTGGGCGCACCTCCGACACAACTCCCACGATAGACATGGAGTCGCCGAGGTCGGCATAATGCAAATGAAAATGCGGTTTGCCTTCAAGGTGGGCAATACGCTCACGATAATCTACTGATGAACGGCGTATTATGCCGTGCACGTCATAACCTTTGTCAAGCAGCAATTCTGCCAGATAAGAGCCATCCTGACCTGTAATGCCCGTGATGAGGGCAATGTTCTGTTTGCTCATAAGCCAATAATCTTTTATGTTATGTGTTCTTCATACACATGAGTTTTCACTCCGTTATCAATGTTACGTCTGCAAAATGTAATATAAATTGCAGAATATGCTGGCAAAGATACAACTTTTTTACAGTTTTCGTGGCATTATTACACAGACAATTACTGATTTCTAAAAAAAAACGTCCTACGTATTTTGAGAGCAAAAACCCGAAAAAGTTGCGATTTCCCGTGGAAATCTACCAAAAATCAATAGATATCCACGACTTATCGATATATTTTTGTATCTTTGTCATCTAATAAATAGAGAATAAAACAAGGAATACGATATGTTAATAGGCAGAGAAAATGAAATAGCAACACTCCACGGACTGATGAGTTCTGATGAATCACAATTCGTGGCTGTTTACGGAAGACGACGTGTCGGCAAGACCTTTCTTATTAGAGAGGCCTACAAGAGCCATTTCGTTTTCCAGCATACTGGCACTTACGGAGCTACTCGCAGGCAGCAGTTAAGCGATTTCCGTGAGTCTCTTTATCTTGCCGGAATGGGGAAATGCGCAATGCCTAAGACATGGTCTGAGGCATTTGGATTGCTGTGGAATTTCCTGAAGACGTTCTCTGAAAACGAAGAGAAGAAGGTCATCTTCATCGATGAACTTCCTTGGATGGACACGGCTAAATCCAACTTCGTCCGTTCACTCGACCATTTCTGGAATGCCTGGGCTTCTACGAGAAAAGACCTCATCCTTGTCATCTGTGGAAGCGCCACTTCATGGATCATCGACAATGTGGTCATGAACTACGGTGGCCTTCACAACCGTCTTACATGCAAGGTGCTGCTGCAACCATTCACCCTCAGAGAGTGCAAGCAGTATTGCGAAGCAAAGAACCTTGGCTACAAGGACCGACAGATTCTCGAAGCTTACATGGCTCTTGGAGGAATTCCATACTATTGGAGTTTCCTGAAAAAGGGAATGAGCGTGGCACAGAATTTCGACCGTATATTCTTCCAGCCAGGCGGAGAACTCACACAAGAGTTTGATGCTCTCTATGCTTCACTGTTCAAGAAGCCACGCTGTCACATAGCAATCATTACAGCGCTTGCCAAGAAGAAACAGGGACTGCAGAGAGAAGAATTGCTGAAAGCTTCGAAACTCACAGACAATGCCGATTTCTCGAAAGCGCTACAGGAACTGGAGCAATGCGGTTTCATCCGCAAGTTCACAGCCATTGGTAAGAAGACGAGGGATGCAACCTACCAACTCATAGACAACTACACCTTATTTTACTTTGACTTCATATCGGAGAACACCAATGGTGATGAACATTTCTGGTCTTCATCCGCAGGTTCATCCATCCATTACGGTTGGGCAGGAAGAGCATTCGAGCGTGTCTGTATGCAGCACGTCAACCAGATCAAGGCAGCCCTCGGCTTCTCAGCAGTCGTGAGCAGCGTTCACTCCTGGTCATACAAGGGCACGAAAGACCCTGCCACAGGCAAGACGCTGACGAAGGGAGCACAGATAGATATGCTCATCGACAGAAACGACGATACAATCAATCTCTGTGAGATGAAATATACCAACGCCCCTTATGTTATAACAGAAGAAGAGGACAACCGCATCCGCAACCGCAGGGAGACTTTCGTCAGGGAAACAGGCACCGAGAAAACGGTACTCATCACGATGATCACCTCCTTTGGACTTGCACCGGGAGGCTATTCTGACGATATTCAATGCCAGCTGACTATGGCAGATTTATTCAGATAAAAACCGAAATATGGACTTATCACGTCATTGTATTTTACTAAACGGAGAACCAAGAACTTTGCAAATCGACACAATTGAGAAGAATGGGTCGAATGGCTATTATGTGCGATTTAAAAATAGCAGTAAATGCTATAATTATGGCTATGATAAAGTTACTTTGTTGAGCAATCCAGAATGGTTTGATCCAACGCACTGCAAGGTGTTCGTTAATGGTGGATTGCAATGTAATGTAAGAGAAATATGGAAGTTTGCTTATGGGATGATATGCTATTGGCGAATAGTCTATACCAATGGTTATGTGCAAGATGGTGATGAGAACAAGGTAAAGGTACTGACCTCTTGCCTTGGTGAGGACGTGAGTAAAGAAACTTTTACTTATTTGAAAAATGTAGCTATAGTTAATCCTCTTAGAGACAATGAGGAAAGTAATGGTATTTTGGCTAAATTGTATGAGAAGGTAGAGTTTGTAGATACTGACACTGCTGCGGCTTGCTATCTCAATCCCAATAAACATAAGCCAATGAGGTTAAAGCATGCTGACTTGATTTATCCTTTTGGTTGTAATGCAAGCCAAAAGAAAGCTGTGGCTGCGGCTTTTGAGCATCAGATGAGTGTGATACAAGGTCCTCCGGGTACTGGAAAGACACAGACCATATTGAATATCATTGCCAATATAGTATGTCAAGGAAAGACGGTGATGGTGGTGTCAAACAATAATTCGGCAACGGCCAATGTGTGTGAGAAATTGGAAAAATATGGCGCGTCGTTTATTGTAGCGTCACTCGGAAGTAAGGAAAACAAAGAGGCTTTTATAGCTAATCAACCTTCTGTACCTACAGAATGTTCGCAGTGGGGATTGTCTGTTTCCGAAACATTGAGTATGAAACGTAAGTTGCATGCAACATTGCTGCAACTAGACAACGTGTATGCATTGCAGAATGAGCGAGCAGAACTGTTGCATGAACAACAGGCCGTAGACTTGGAGTGGAAACACTTTTGCATGGACAATAATATTGCTGAAGACTTGGAATTGTCAAGTAGTGTAAGTTCTAAACGTATCATATCGTTATGGTTGGAATACCAAGTGTATGCTAATGGCGAAAAGTCTGAATCAATAAAATGGTTTTCTGGATGGGTGGAAAAGATAAAGTTGTGGTGGATGAATTGGATGTGCCAGCATCGTCTGCACGTAAAGAGCAAGTTTGATAAAAACGACTTGACTCCGCTTATTAAGGAACTTCAGAAAATGTATTACTTGAAGAGACTAAAAGAGATAAGCCAACAAATCAATTCTGTTGAAAGTGATTTGGCCATGTATGATGCAAACGATTTGACAAAAACTTTGATAGAACTCTCAATGTCATTATTCAAGTCGTCATTGTGTGGTCGTTATGCCAAGCATGTACGCACGGCTTTTACCGATACAAAGGATATGAGAAGGCGTGGTGACGAACTGATGCAGCAGTATCCTGTTGTACTCAGTACTACGTTCTCAGCTCGTTCTTGTGTTTTCACAGATAAGCCATACGACTATATCATTATGGATGAGGCTTCGCAAGTACCAATCGATACAGGAGCATTGGCTTTGTCTTGTGCTAAAAATGCTGTTATTGTCGGTGATACGTTGCAACTTCCTAATGTGGTAACGAACGAAGACCGGGTGAAACTTGATATTATAATGAAGCAATACAACATCACGGAAGGATATGATTGTGCAAAGAACAGCTTCTTACAGTCTGTATTGGATGTTATGACGAGTGTACCAGAAACGTTGTTAAGAGAACATTACCGTTGTCATCCTCGTATTATAAACTTCTGTAATCAGAAATTCTATGGTGGCAACTTGCTCATTATGACAGACGACAATGGCGAAGAGAACGTATTGACAGCTATAAGGACAGTCAAGGGCAATCATGCTGTAAACCATTATAATCAGCGAGAGATTGATGTTGTTAAAAAAGAAGTGCTACCGATGTTTAAAGATTTCGATAGCATTGGCATTGTCACACCATATAATAATCAAGTAGATGCTTTCAATCAACAGCTGGAACTTGTGAAAGCTGGAACTGTTCACAAGTATCAAGGACGAGAGAATGATGCTATCATAATGAGTGTAGTAGACAATCAGATTTCGGAGTTTGCCGATGATGCCAATATGTTGAATGTAGCAGTGTCGAGAGCAAAGAAGAAATTTTGTCTTGTGATGACTGGCAACGAGCAGGATAAGCGTGGCAATATTATGGATTTGCTCGACTACATAGCCTACAACAACTGTACTGTTACAGAAAGCAAGTTGGCATCCATCTTTGACTATTTGTATGTACAATATACAGAGCAACGTATGGCTTTTCTTGAAACGCACCCGCAAATATCAGAATATGCGTCTGAAAATTTGACTTATGCTATGCTTAATGAAGTTATTGCATCTGATGCTCGTTTCAAAGTCTTGATAGTGTTGTGTCATATCCCTTTACGGCAAGTTGTGAAAGATACATCGTTCATGAGTGATAGAGAACTGAAATATACTGCCAATTATAACACTCATTTGGACTTTCTCATTATCAATCGAGTGAGCAAATTGCCCGTACTGGCTATTGAAACGGATGGATATACATATCATAATAATGAAACAGTACAGTATCAACGCGACTTGATGAAAGATAATATTCTCGCCAACTATGGCCTTGCTTTACTAAGACTGTCAACAAAAGGAAGTGGTGAACGAGAGAAAGTAATTGACATGTTGAACGAATTAATACATTAATGTTCTGATTTTAACAGGACACAAATGAAAATATATATTATCATAAGATGATATATTAATGTTGGATTAATGATAGATTGGTGATGATTAATGTTGAAACAAAAATAGCAGTGTATTGAACGTTAATCACCATTAATCTGTTCGTTAATTTTTTTATTTATAGTCGGACAACAAGAATATTGATTTTCATTCTTTAGTCTTTTTGTTTATTCAGAAAAAGACTGTAACTTTGATGCAAAATAACTGTCACCTATAAAGAATACCTAATATGACAAAACAAGGTTTTGAGGAATATTTGTATGCTGTCTATGGTCGTAAGAATGGCACAGATGATGGTTGTATAGAATTTGAAACTATGTAAGCATGGACAAACTGACCAAGGAGCAACGCCATCGTTGTATGGCATCGATACGCGGGAAGGGTACCAAGCCGGAGATTCAGGTGAGGAAATTCCTGTTCGGCCGTGGGTTTCGCTATCGGCTGAACCACCCTCGTCTGCCTGGTCATCCAGACATTGTGTTGCGCAAGTATCGTTCGGTAATCTTTGTCAACGGTTGTTTTTGGCATGGGCATGAGTGCTGCAAGTATTATGTGTTGCCAAAGACTAATACCGATTTCTGGAAGGCAAAGATAGAGCGCAATAAGGCTCGTGACTTGGCAGAACAGCACAAGCTTGCATCTATGGGATGGCATTGCATCACGGTGTGGGAATGTCAGCTAAAGCCGGCTGTAAGAGCAAAGACCTTGGAAGGTTTGGCGTTCACTCTCAACCGTATATATCTTAAAGACCATAGCGTGCGACGCTATGAAATACCAGAGGAAGAAAGATCAATGGCAGCAGAACCCAGTGTGGAATGAAATTCTATTTCTTTGGATTTTTTCATTATGTCCCATATTTTTCTTATCTTTGCGCAACCTAAGTAATTTCAACTATCAACATATGGCAACAGTAGACGACAAGAAGATTATCTTTTCAATGGTGGGAGTATCGAAGATTATCCCACAAAACCGCAAACAGATTTTGAAGGACATCTATTTGTCCTTCTTCTATGGCGCAAAAATCGGAATCATTGGTTTGAATGGTGCTGGTAAGTCAACGCTGATGAAAATCATCGCCGGACTGGAACAGCCAACACAGGGCGAAGTTGTATGGAGCCCTGGCTATACTGTGGGTTATTTGCCGCAGGACCCACCGCTCAACGAAGCGAAGACCGTAAAGGAGAATGTTATGGAGGGAGTGCAGAAGGTGTACGATGCACTTGCCGAGTATGAGGACATAAACGCTAAGTTCGCATTGGAGGAGTATTACTCTGACGCTGACAAGATGGACAAGCTGATGGCACGCCTCTCGGAGGTGCAGGATATTATTGATGCCACTGATGCATGGAACATGGACTCTAAGCTCGACCGTGCTATGGCTGCGCTGCGTTGTCCGAAGGGCGACCTTCCCGTTACTAACCTCTCGGGTGGCGAGCGCCGTCGCGTAGCTCTCTGCCGACTGCTGCTACAGAAGCCCGACGTATTGTTGCTCGACGAGCCTACCAACCATCTTGATGCCGAAAGTATCGACTGGTTGGAGCAGCACTTGCAGCAGTATGAGGGTACGGTGATAGCCGTAACGCACGACCGCTATTTCCTCGACGATGTGAGCGAATGGATTCTTGAACTCGACCGTGGCGAGGGTATTCCATGGCATGGCAACTACTCTTCATGGCTCGACCAGAAGACTAAGCGCATGATGCAGGAGGAGAAGCAGGCTTCGAAGCGTCGCAAGGCTCTGGAGCGTGAGTTGGAATGGGCACACATGGCACCTAAGGCACGTCAGGCTAAGGGTAAGGCCCGTCTTAACGCTTACGAGAAGATGCTCGGCGAGGAGCAGAAGGAGCGCGAGGAGAAGCTGGAGATTTTCATACCGAACGGTCCGCGATTGGGCAACAAGGTTATAGAGGCACAACATGTGAAGAAGGCTTTTGGCGACAAGGTGCTCTTCAACGACCTCAACTTCATGTTGCCGCCTAACGGTATCGTGGGTGTTATCGGTCCGAACGGTGCAGGAAAGACCACTCTCTTCCGACTCATTATGGGACTGGAGCAGGCCGACGGTGGAACATTTGAAGTTGGCGAGACCGTGAAGCTTGCCTACGTAGACCAGCAGCATAAGGATATTGACCCTGAAAAATCGGTTTACGAAACGGTATCGCAGGGCAATGAGACAATACGTATGGGTGGCAGAGACGTAAACGCTCGCGCCTATATCTCACGCTTCAACTTCTCGGGTACCGACCAGAGCAAGCTTTGTGGCACGCTTTCGGGTGGTGAGCGCAACCGCTTGCAGCTGGCGCTTGCACTGAAGCAGGAGGGCAACGTGCTGTTGCTCGACGAGCCTACCAACGATATCGACGTGAACACTCTGCGCGCACTGGAGGAAGGTCTGGAGAACTTTGCCGGTTGTGCCGTAGTAATCAGCCACGACCGTTGGTTCCTCGACCGTATCTGTACGCACATCCTCGCCTTTGAGGGCAACGGCGAAGTGTTCTACTTCGAGGGCAGCTACTCTGACTACGAGATTAACAAGGCTCGCCGTATGGGCAACGAGGAGATTAAGAAGGGACGCTATCGCAAACTGATGGAAGACTAATCGGAAGAGCGAAATAAAGAAAATGCATAAAAAGAAAACGCCGGGGTAAGTCGTGAATGACTTGCTCCGGCGTTTTCTTGGTGTACGCTCGGCATGAGCATTGTCTAATGGGTGCAAGTCCCTAACAAGCCCTAATAGCGGGAATTGTATAGCCAATA
>URQS01000090.1 GCA_900550035.1 uncultured Prevotella sp.
AGATACAAAATACTATGAAACTAAAAAAACTCCCCAGTATTTTTCCACTGAGCCGTATTATATAGGTGTAGCTTATGGCGTTAACCCATATATGATTAATATATACATATTGGGTTATGTTTTGTCAACAAAATCCATTATCTTTGTAGGCATGTGTAATTGGTTATATGCCGTCATGAAGGAAATCAAGGAGCTGGAAGCCAAACGAGCCGACCTTGACAAGGAGATTGAAGGGTATATGAAAGAGTTGGGAATTATTTAAGTGTTAAGTGTTAGTGATTAGTGATTAAGTTATGAGGGATAGTATTTTGAAAAACAAAAGTAAGGCTTTTGCTTTAAGGGTCATACGCTTATATAAATATCTGTGTGATGAGAAGAAAGAATACATTCTCTCCAAGCAACTGATGCGTAGCGGTACAAGTATCGGAGCTAACATTGCAGAGGCTTTCTATGGCCAAAGTGAAGCCGACTTTATTTCAAAACTGTCAATTGCGCAAAAAGAGACAGGAGAAACTATGTATTGGTTAGAACTCTTGCATGAAAGTGATTTTTTAAAACACAACGAATATGACAGCATATATAACGATGCCGAAGAGTTGATAAAAATATTAACTTCTTCTATTAAAACCGTGAAAGAAAAAATCACGGCAAGCAAACCTAATCACTAATCACTAAAACTTAATACGTAAATGGTATCAGTTTTATAATGAGCAACTTACAATTGGGCAACAAGTTGTTGCCCAATTAGACGATGTAAATATGCAACAACTTGTTGCACAATTACAAGAAGAATGTCTAAGCTCATGTCTGAAAACATACAGAGCCAGTTGCCTACAATCGAAGACATTGAAGCAACACTTTCTGATATAAAGGAAACTAAGGATTTCAAAAAAGGGTAATGATATGAAAAGTAAAGATAATATACCGCAGTTCGTGAATAGCGACTCCTTCATGGCAGACAAGAACTATGTGAAGTGGTTGTCTGACTTGAAGAAACGTTTCCGCATTGCACAGCTTAAAGCTGCTGTCAAGGTGAATACAGAAATGCTCAAATTCTATTGGAGTTTGGGCGAGGACATTTGTGAGAAGCAGAAGCAATACAAGTGGGGCGCAAACTTCATGAAAAGGTTGAGCCTTGATTTGCGTGCAGAATTTCCAGAAGCTGAGGGATTTTCTGTTGTCAACTTGTACTATATCAAACGTTGGTTTGTTTTTTATTCTTCGCATACAAACTTTTTTTACCAAGCTGGTAAAAAATTACAAGATGTGGAAAATTCAACAATACCAATGCCAGACATCTTGCTTTGTGTGCCTTGGAGACACCAGACTGTAATAGTATCCAAATGTGAGAATATAAAAACTGCTTTGTTTTATCTCAAAAAGGTGCTTGTTGATAACATGAGCCGTACCGAGTTAGTACATGCTATTGAAACCAAATTGTACGAGCACACAGGCAAGGCTTTGAATAACTTTGATGTTACACTGCCACAACCTCAAAACGCACTGGCAACAGAGATCATAAAAGACCCTTATAAGTTGGATTTCCTCTCATTGCCGGGCAAGTTCAGCGAAATGGACTTGGAGAATAAATTGGCTACAAATATCACTCGCTTCCTCTTGGAACTGGGTAAAGGGTTTGCGTATGTCGGTCGGCAAATGGAACTTGATACGCCAAGTGGTAAGTCTTACTTCCCCGACATGGTGTTCTATCATACTCGGCTGAAATGCTATGTGGTGGTGGAACTAAAGATTGTGGATTTTATGCCAGAGTTCATTGGTAAACTGAATTTCTACGTTTCGGCGGCAGACGAGTTGCTTAGAGGCGAAGGAGACAATCCAAGCATCGGTATTCTTCTTTGCAAAGACAAAGATTCCTCCGTTGTAGAATGGTCTCTGCGTGGTATCACCACTCCTTTGGGTGTGGCAAGTTACCAGTTACAAGAGGTTTATGAGAGGACATTACTTGAAATCAAGCAGGAAGTCTCTGAGGAAGAAGAGTAAGAATTTTTGAAATCTGCCACAAGTTGTGGAAGAAATTGTCTACCAAGTTGGTGGACGAATAAAACCATGTAATTGGTATGTAACTGAGCCATGATTGGTGAATTAAAATTAAGGATTAAAAATGACAACGACAAAAAATAACGAACATAAGAAACTCAATGTCCCAAAATGGTGATGAAGTTCGGAGTAAAGAACGAGTGGATGAGCTATTGCGAGTGGGACATCAAGTACCCAACGACTGAGACCAACAAGGAAATTGAGGTGCTGACGGTGGCACACCACAAAAAGATCCTCAATTTCATCAAACAGAACTTCACTTTCCGCAACCTCGGTATCTTATGTACTGACTAATGAGGATAAGCCGACAGAACCACGCACATATCGCAACTACTACCACAGATTAATGAAACGTCTCGACATTCCTCGACTAAAGTACCACGGACTGCGCCATAGTTTTGCTACACGATGCATAGAGAGCAACTGTGACTATAAGACTGTCAGCGTGTTGCTTGGTCATGCCAACATCACAACAACACTCAACCTATATGTTCACCCGAACATGGAACAGAAGAAACGTTGTATCACCAAGATGTTCAAGTCTCTTGGAAAATAAAACGAAATGATAGGGTAGAGGCAGTTCTTTACTTTCTGAACATTCCCACTCTATGGCTCACGCCCTTGCGGTTGAGTGTACGTAGAACGTATACTCCTTGTGGCAGAGTATTGACGTTGATGGTGCTTGTGCGACGATAGGGCATGGTGGTAATGGCTGTATGCTGCATCGACTCTACTATCAGAAAGTCGGCATCGGTGAGTGCGGTGTATTTGGGCAGCGTTACGTTGTGGCCGTCGCATGGCAGTATGGCTTTGTGGCTTATACTTTTGTTGCAGCAGCTTGAGCCGACGGGTGCTATGAAGTCGTCGCACGGCTGCTGTAGGGGTGCGCTCTCGTTGCCATAGCGGTCAGTGGCGCATACGGCGTAGTACATGCAGCTGTTGTCGGGTATGGTCAGCTGGCGACTTTGGCGGCGGGTGGCTATAAGATTGCGTGCGTCGTCGATGTCTACAGGATATTCTGTCGAGCCGTACACGTTGAACAGCATCATGGTAGTGTCAGCCACGGTGTGTCGCCACGACACAGTGGCTGTGCCGTTGCCGTTAGGCGTGATGCTGAGGTTTTGAGGTGCATCGGGGCGTACATTGCTCTGCCATGTCATAGGGGGAACGAGCGACGCATACTGTGAGTATTCGTTGCGGGCGTATTGGTATATGCCCTTGGTATCGTCGGTGAAGAATTTTGAGCGGAAATAGGCGTGGCCCAATCCCTCGGCACGCAGAAACTCCAGTTCGCGTGTTATGTCGCTCAGAGGCCAGTCGCGCTCGCGTGGCGACATGAAGTATATGCCAAGTCCGGGCACAATGATGCGTCCGTGGCTGCGCTCCTTCCAGTCGAGAGCGAAGGGGAAGAAGTCGTTGTCGCGAAAGTACATCATCGGGAACAGCTCGTCCATCAGTCCGTCGCGCAACCATAGTTCGGCATCCTGGCAGACCTTGGTGTTGGCGTTCCATCCACGGCTCCAGTAGCGCTGCGTGTCGTCATACTTGCCTATGGGCGAGCAGCTCATCTTCACCCACGGCTTTATGCTTTTCACACGACGGGATATAGTACGTACGATGCGTGTGATGTTGTCGCGACCCTTGTCGCGTGACATGGTCTTCAGTTTGGGCAGTTCTTCTGGATAGCGGATGTAGTCGAGATGGATGCCGTCCACGTCGTAAGCGCGAGTCACTTCAGCGCAGATGCCTGCCAGATAGTCGGCTGTCTGCTGCGTCTCGGGATTCATGTATCCGTCGGCCTTGATGCGTATGATGTTGCGTGGCATCTTCTTGCGCAGCAGTTTGCATCCCAGTGCGTCCCATTTGCCTACAGGCATGGTTACAATCCAAGCATGCAGCTCCATGCCGCGTCGGTGGCATTCGTTTATAGCAAACTGCAAAGCGTCGTAGCCAGGAGCCTTGCCGGGGTGTCCCGACAGACATCCGTCCCACGGTTCGTATGCCGAAGGATATATCACTGTGCCGCGTACACGTGTCTGTAGCAGTATGGTGTTGATGCCGGCAGACTGTAGCTGGTCGAGAATACGGCGCAATTCGTCCTTCTGCTTTTCTATAGAGCGGGCCGACTGGGCGTAAGAGTGGGGCCAGTCTATTCCGCCTATGGTAGTGAGCCATACTGCTCGCACTTCGTGTTTGGGCGGTATGGCAGTGCAAAGGGCTGTCTGTGCCGTGCCGGTGGCGGTGTGTGCAGTCATTGCCAGGATGGCAATGATGAGTGAAAATATATATGGGTGGATTTTTCTCATTTTGTGTTCGCTTTTTTGCAATTGAACCACAAAGGTAGCTATATTTTTCTGTTTCGGACGGCATATTGTCTTGTTTTAGAAATATATTATGTAAATTTGCAACTATTCAAATCAAAAACAATCAGATTATGAGAAAGAAATTAATGGCAATGGTTGTGGCTCTGTTTGCAGCCGTTACTGCAAATGCCCAGTTTGAGGAGGGCAAGGTATATGTAGGTGGATCGCTTACAGGCCTTAACATGAAATATACCGGTTCGGAGAAGTTCTCGGTAGGCACACAGGTTCAGGCAGGACTGTTTGTAGCCGACGACATGCTGCTTCTCGGTCAGGTGGGATATGAGCACTCAGGCAATAAGGCCATATCCGACAAGTACACCGTAGGTGTGGGCGGACGCTACTACATCGAGCAGAACGGCATCTATCTTGGCGTAAACTGCAAGTATGTACATGCAGGCAAGAAGTTCAACGACGTGATGCCAGGCGTGGAGGTTGGCTATGCCTTTTTCCTCAATGATGCGGTGACGGTAGAGCCGGCTATCTATTACGACCAGTCGTTCAAGAACCATAAGGATTATTCTACCATCGGCTTCAAGATTGGTGTGGGCGTTTATCTGTTCAAGCAATAATCCCGATTTTGGGTCAGACTATATCTATATTTCATACTGATGGATAATGCATATCCCTCCAAACTGCTTGAGAAAGCAGTGGGAGAATTTTCTAAATTACCGGGCATAGGTCGCAAGACAGCCTTGCGGCTTGTGCTCAATATGCTGCGCCGCTCGGAAGAGGAGGTAGAGGAGTTTGCCGGTGCTGTGTCGCGACTGCGCAAGGACGTCAAGTACTGCCGCGTGTGCCACAACATCAGCGACACCGAAGTGTGCCCTATATGCTCCGACACCCATCGCGATGCGTCTACAATATGCGTAGTCGAGAACATACGCGACGTTATGGCGGTGGAGAATACTCAGCAGTATGGCGGACTGTATCATGTCCTGGGCGGAATCATTTCGCCTATGGACGGCATCGGTCCGTCAGACATCGAGATTGATTCGCTCGTGAAGCGTGTGGCAGAAGGAGGAGTGCGCGAGGTGATTCTGGCACTCAGCTCTACTATGGAGGGCGACACCACCAACTTCTACATATCGCGCAAGCTGGCTCCATACGATGTCGAGCTGAGCGTGATTGCGCGTGGCATATCTGTAGGCGACGAACTGGAGTATACCGATGAGGTGACTCTTGGACGCGCTATTATTAACCGTACTAAAATGACTGGAAAATGATAAGACATACTCGCAACGTTCTTATGCTTGTGTTGGGCATTGCGGTGGCTGTGTCGCTTATAGCTGTGTTGCTCTACGAATCGGATACGCTGCCCGTAGGCGTGCTGTCTGGACGTGGAGGTAGCGATGAATTTGTCCTCACCATGCTTATGGAGCTGCTTACGCTGTGTGCCATTCCGCTGGCGCTACGTCTGTTCCGCTTCAAAGCTATTGCCGCCCGCCTCACCTCGGCAGCAGAATTGTTGCGCTGGGGCATGGTTCGTATGCTTATGCTGTGTTTGCCCATGGTGGCAAATACCTTATTATATTATATATACATGAACGTGGCATTCGGGTATATGGCCATAATATTGCTGCTCAGCCTGTGCTTTGTGCTGCCTACGATGGCACGCTGCGAGGCTGAGATGAATGCCGGCAGCCTGACGGCTGAACATCAGCAGGACAGCGCTGAATCTGAAAAACAATAGGAATGGTTAAACTGTCGGTAGTTATTGTTAGTTATAAAGTGCGCGCTTATGTAGAGCAATGCCTTGCATCGCTCTTCCTTTCGTTGCGTGGCATAGACGCTGAGGTGTTTGTCGTGGACAACAATTCGCACGACGGCACCGTTGAACTCATACGCTCTCGTTTTCCGCACGTCAAGGTTATGGACAGCAGTCATAACCTCGGATTTGCACGTGCCAACAACGCAGCCATCCGTCAGAGCACTGGCGAATATGTACTGCTGCTCAATCCCGACACCATTGTGGCTGAAGATACCATACGCTGTGTGCTTGATTTTATGGATGCCCATCCCAATGCAGGTAGTGCTGGTGTAGCCATGCAGTGTGCCGACGGATCGCTTGCTCCTGAGTCGCGTCGCGGTAGACCTACGCCAATGACAGCCCTCTACAAGATGTGCGGACTGTGCGCCATGTTCCCACGTAGCCGTTTCGGCCGTTACTATATGGGCGGAATGTCGTGGAGCGAGGCAGGACGCATTGACGTGGTGAGCGGAGCCTTCTGTATGATGAGGCGTTCGGCGCTGGATAGGGTAGGACTGTTGGACGAAGACTTCTTCATGTATGGCGAGGACATCGACCTCTCGTGTCGCATAGCCGATGCCGGCTACGAGAACTGGTACATCCCGGCACACATACTGCACTACAAAGGCGAGAGTTCGCACCAGTCGTCGTTCCGCTATGTCCACGTGTTCTACAATGCCATGCTCATCTTCTTCCGCAAGCATTACGGCAGTGTGAGCCATCTTGTGGCGCTGCCCATCAAGGCTGCCATATTGTTGAAGGCAACAATGGCGCTTGTCACTATGCAGATGCGCGCCGTAAAGCGTGTTCTCGGCTTTGTTGACTCGCAGCGCATGCGTCGTGCCGCCTACATATTTATATGTACCAAGGACAGCGAATCCAAGTGTCGCGACATAGCTTTGCGCAACGCTCTTGAGTCGACGTTCGTTGTCAGCGATGCCAGTTCGATGCCACAGGGGCATAATGATATGCAGTTGCCCGACGCACATAAGGTGTATGTGGTGTACGATACCGACGCATTCGGATTCGGATGGGTGTTGCAACAGTTCCGCAATAATCAGCGTAAGGGCGTGTCGATCGGCACGTTCAGCAGCAAGACAGGCAATGTAATCACTTATGAGGAGGTTTTGTCATGAGCGAAATGAATCTTACTACGGTGCGGTTGAGGGCTATGGAGCCTGAAGACCTCGACTTTCTGTACAATATCGAGAACGACCGCGAGCTGTGGAACGTGGGCAATACCAACGTGCCATACTCGCGCTATGTGCTGCACGACTATATAGCCAACGCCACAAACGACATATACAGCGACGGACAGGTGCGTATGATTGTGGAGAATGCCGACGGGCATACGGTCGGAATGGCTGACCTATTCGACTTCAATGCCAGCCACAGGCGTGCCGAACTGAGCATCGTCATCATGCGAGGCTGTCGCCGGTGTGGCTATGCTGAGGCTGCCGTGCGCTACATGCTACATTATGCACAGCGTATTCTGCACCTCAATCAGGTGTATGCCGTGATTTCGGTAGACAACAAGCCATCGATAGCTTTGTTTGATAAATGTGGCTTTATAAAGTCGGCAAATCTGCAAAAATGGCTCTTTGATGGCGAAAAATACATAGACGCAGTGGTTATGAGTAAGTTTTTTTGAAAAAAGATGACAAAAAGCTTTGTTAATTCAAATATTATTCATACCTTTGCACTCGCTTAAAAAACGGCAGAACAAGGTTTTTTATTAAGCCTTAATCATACTGGTGCGTTAGTTCAGTTGGTTAGAATACATGCCTGTCACGCATGGGGTCACGAG
>URQS01000091.1 GCA_900550035.1 uncultured Prevotella sp.
AAAAATGGATTATAGTCAGTTTTTTAATATGATACCCGAGGCTGGCCTCATGGCAATCCTCGTGATAGTATTCCTCGCCGACCTCTTCTTGAAGGGCGAGAAGAAACACGCTACATTGAGCATGCTGACATGTGCTTTGTTGGTAGCTCAGGTGGTATTATGCTTCAATGCCCAGCCTGCAGAGGCATTTGCAGGACTCTATACAGCCACAGCAGCTGCTCAGGTGATGAAGGTCATCCTTACAGCCGGAGCGTACATTGTTGTTGTTATGGCTCAGTCATGGATTGAGCGTGAGGATGTGCTGCGCAAGGAGGGTGAGTTCTACGAGCTCATCATCTCTACATTGCTTGGTATGTACATGATGATTTCATCAGGACATTTCCTCATGTTCTTCCTCGGTCTGGAAATGGCTTCTGTACCTATGGCTTGCCTCGTGGCTTTCGACAAGTATAAGAAGATTTCGGCTGAGGGCGCTGCCAAGTTCATCCTCACCGCTACATTCTCAAGCGGCGTTATGCTCTATGGCATCTCGTTCCTCTATGGTGCTTGTGGCACACTCTACTTCGACGATATGGCTGCTAAGATCAGCGCAAGCCCCCTGACAATCATGGGTTTGGTGTTCTTCTTCAGCGGACTCGGCTTCAAGATATCGCTTGTACCGTTCCACTTCTGGACAGCCGATACATATCAGGGCGCTCCTACAGCCGTGACTGGTTATCTGAGCGTTGTATCTAAGGGTGCTGCTGCCTTCGCCTTGATGACAATCTTGCTGAAGGTGTTCGGTTCGATGGTAGAATACTATGAGACATTGATGTACATCGTTATTGTGCTCACCATCACCATCGCCAACCTCTTCGCACTTCGTCAGACAGAGCTTAAGCGATTCATGGCGTTCAGCTCCATCTCACAGGCAGGCTACATCATGCTTGCAGCCGTAGGCAACGAGACAATGGGCCTCACAGCCTTGATGTACTATGTGCTCATCTACGTTGCAGCCAACATGGCAGTGTTCACAGTCATCAACGTTGTTGAGACACGCGGTAAGGGCAACACTGAGATGTCGGTATTCGATGGTTTCTACACCACCAACCCTAAGCTCTCGTTCCTCCTCACACTCGCTCTCTTCTCATTGGCTGGTATTCCTCCATTCGCTGGTATGTTCTGTAAGTTCTTCGTGTTCATGGCAGCAGCCCAGCAGGGCACTAATATCGCCTATGCAGTAGTATTCCTGGCATTGGTCAACACCGTACCGTCGCTCTACTACTACTTGAAGATTGTGAAGTGCATGTACATCAACAAGACAGATACTCCGCTCCCCACATTCCAGAGCGACTGCGCCACACGCACAGCCCTTGCTCTCTGCACAGTAGGCGTGCTCCTCTTCGGTGTATGCAGCTGCGTTTACGGATGGCTGGTAGCGGCTACAGCTATGTAGAATGTTGAATTATGAGTTTTGAATGTTGAATTGTCGGCTACGCCGATTTTGAATTGTTCAATGTTGAATTAGGAATTCGTAATTGGTAAATTCTAAATGCGCGAAGCACATAACTCAAAATTCAAAACTCAAAATTCAAAACTCGGCAATAGAGGCATTGTCTCTATTGTCGTTTTTTGTTTTATTAGTTTAAAGAATTGAGGGCGATATGTATGCTGAATTTATATCATCTTGCTCAAAGAAATCATAAGTGAAGATGTTTAATTTTTATAAGGATGGACTTGATTTGGAGTCTCTGCGTCATTACTGCATGGAACATGGAGAAGAACGCTTATTGAAGCGTGGTGAGATATTTGAGGATGCAGACAAGCCGTCACAATATGTGGCTTATGTGGAGCGTGGATGCTTCAAGTATATGGTGAATAATGAAGAGGAAGGTAAAGAATACTGTACTGGTTTTGCCTTCGAAGGAGAGTTTGTGGCTGACTATCCGAATTGTCTTACAGGCAGAAAGTCTGAGTTAACTATTGTGGCTGGGACTCCGTGTAAGATATTCCAAATATTAGGGAAAGAACTGGGGACGTTATTAGATTCTGTAAATACAAAAGGACTCAAACAGGCTATATCCGATTGTCTTTTTGCTCAAGTTTATACACAATTTCTTGATACTTATCGTATGACAACCAGAGAACGATATAAGCGTTTGCTAATCCGTTGTCCGGAATTAGTTCAAAGTATCAACTTGAAGGATATAGCATCTTATCTGAAAGTTACACCAACAACTATAAGCAATATACGTAGGGAAATTACTTTTGGGTAGCAAACTTTCAAAACACTTTGAGAGTTTGCCCATATAATGTTTTATAGTCTTAGAATACGTGCTGTTTTTAATGGGCAAGTATTAACTTTGCACAAAAAATTACAGTATGAATATTGTTATAATCGGAGCTACTTCTGGTATTGGTAAAGCTCTTTTTGTGAAGTATGCCAATGCAGATAATCGTATTGGCATTGTAGGTCGGCGAACAAACCTGCTTAATGTATTAAGTCAGCAGTATCCGTCCAAAACCATTGTTTCAAAAGCAGATGTCACAAACTTAAATGAGATAGAACAAGCGATAAATACACTTCTAAAAGAGTTTGGTCACTTTGACCTTGCTATTATGTGTGCAGGTGTTGGTGACATTAATGCCACGCTTGACTATGCGACTGAGCGTCTTGCCATTGATACTAATGTTGGTGGTTGGACATATGTTATTGATAGATTGTATTGCATTTTTGAACAACAAGGTTATGGTCATCTTGTAGCTATAACTTCTGCTGGTGGATTGCGAGGCGAACCAGCTGCACCAGCCTATAGCGCAACAAAAGCTTACCAAATTAATTATATGGAAGCAATACGCAAAAAGGCTTTCAGAAACGGTGGTTGCATAACCGTAACAGATGTCAGACCAGGTCTTGTTGACACAGCTATGGCGAAGGGAGAGGGCTTGTTTTGGGTGATGCCGGTAGATAAAGTTGCCAGTCAAATCATTGCAGCTATTAGCAAGAAGAAGTCAAAAGTCTATGTCACCAAACGATGGCACATACTTGCTCTAATATACAGAATACTGCCGTTTTATATTTTCAAACGATTGTAGCTTCTAACATTTTATGAAAACATTTTGCCGTGTGGATTAATTGTTGTAGATTTGCGGTGAGATACTAATGTTAAATAAGCCATGATTCATCAACTCAATCACCGCCTCTCCCAATCCGACATCCATGAGCTATGCGCCTTGACCCAAGGCGGGCGTAACAACAGTCTTAAGGAGCAGCTATACCAATTGACATTGGATGCCGACCGTCGTGTGGCAACCAATGCGCTGTGGGTATTCACGCATTTTGCGTTGGCTGATAATGAATGGCTATATGCCAAGCACGACCAGCTTATTGACCGTTGCTTGAATGAAAAGGATGCTACAAAGCTTCGTCTAATGCTCAACTTGCTTCTTCGCCAACCATTCGATGAAGAAGCCATCCGTACCGATTTCATAGACTTCTGCCTGACGCGACTCGCTGACCTCAAGTCTCCTTATGCCGTTAGAGCGCAATGCATCAAGCTTGCCTACGAACAAATGAAATACTGGCCCGAACTGCTTAATGAACTGCGTCAAACGCTTGAAATGATAAGTTGTGAGCCTCTGTCGCCTGGACTGCGCTCGGCATGGCGGCAGGTGATGAAGAATTTATAATCGTAATGAACAGCTGCTATAACACCCGATAGTTGCAATATTGGGAATGTTATAGCGGCTGTTTCGCATTGCTAAAGTTGCCCTTTAGCAACTACATTATAACTCCATCATGTATTGTATCATGCAGTCACAGGCATAGTCAAGCTCAGGCATAGAATCGACTTTCTTCAGTTTGATGTTGCATTTGTTGCAGAAATCACTGATGAGAGCGAATGTAAGCATGTCGCTTACTATGATTTGTTCTGGATGTATCCCGAGCATGCAGAAGTGGTTGGCTATTTGTGTAAGCACATGAATCTGTTAGTATCACAAATTTCTGTTTTTGTTTGTAAAGAGAATCTTAATTTATTAGAGCAAAGGAAAGTTACGTGTTTTGTAGGGTAAGCAAGTGGTCTTTTTGTTACAAATCCAGACTCCATTTTGCAAGCACTTCTCTTGGACGAAGACGGGTAATGCTATACGACTCAATGGTGTTGCCGAGAGTTCTTCGTTCAAACTCTGAAGTACCAATAAGGTTGTTTGCTGTGACGGAGAACTCCCAACGCTTAGCCTTGTATGCAATGGCAAAATCAAGAAAGTGGTTTACGCCTATGCTCTTGTCGTTGGTATGGAAGAGTTCGTTTTTTACGCTCAGCATCCATCCTTTGGCAGGGAATACATATAGTTTAAGGAGATGTTCCCAGTCGGTTGTGGGGTCGGAAGAGAGTTTGGAAGCCGTGAGGTTCTTCTGCTTGTAAATGTTCACATTTGACTTTCCTTCAATAGAAAGAAATCTCGCTGGACGCAATGAGTAGTCGAACGAAACGGCGGTTGTGTTCATACGTGCATCATTCACAATGCCCGACACAAGCATACTATAATCTGTAATGTTGTGTGAGGCACCAATACCGACAAGTGTCTTTGCCCATCCAAACGATTTGCTTACACGACCAGAAACGCCTATTGTCTGCATGGAATATTCCTTGTCTGTAGCAGTTGTGGTGTAGATATTACCATTCATCGCACTCTCATAAAGGATGTTTCCCGACATTCTATTATATGTAGGACGAATATTAAAGAACAGTCCCGACACAGGATTGGTGTATTTATATGCTGCCGTTGCATGAAGAGAGTGAGTGGCATCCGTCTTGCCTCTATTCACTTTCTGAGTGCGATAACTTGTGAAGATAGGAGTGTCACAGATTGATCTTCCCATCAATGGAGCATTAGCATAACCAACATTAGCCGAAAATTCAGAAACAACAGTTGCCTTCCAATTCCAGTTGGCCGAAGGGTCTATCCACAGATGATTGCTTCTTGACTCACGGTAAGACTGACGGGCATAACTTACCTTCGACTTTATTCCAATCCTGTGTTTTCCGAAAAGGAACGACATTGAAGGAGTCCAATACGTGCGAAGCAACTGATACACATTCGTCTTCTCCGCTTCCTCGTCCATTGCCACACCAATGCTCTGATAGTCGTAGTTCACTCCCAATTCATTGTTGAGATAGTGTCTGCCGACTTTTAGTTTATATTGTATTTCATTCTGTGTGGAGAAGAATCCAAGATTCAGCCGTTCTGTCATTCCACCAATGGTGAGCAATTGTCCTGGCAGATAGCTGTAGGTCCAATAACTGTCAATGTTGTATATGTTGCCCTTTGCCGTGGTGTGCGACATCTGAAAATCCTCAGTAATAGTGCGCTTATGCGGCTTCACCATCATGTCGGTGCGCTGTCCGTTGTACATCATCGTGCCGACACTCTTATTGAAGTCAATATAACCTTTAAGGTTGTTCTTGACGAAACTCTTGCTGCCGTTGTACTGATAATTAGCCTCACCCTTCCATTCGCTTCGGGTGTTGCTGACATTCTGCTCCTCAACGATGACAGGCATGTCGGCAAGGGTGAGATAAGTGGATGAACTATAGTCCTGCATGTCGGTCTTGTCTATAAATCCATTGCCTTGCACACGCAGTTCCGAATCCTTGCCAGTCTTCCAAAGCCAGTTGCCGGCAACAAGATGACTATTGTTAAAAGTATATCGGTTGTCTGCAAGGTCGGGAGCTGCAACCGACATCATTGAGAGAAAGCCCGATTCAGAACCTGTTCTTCCCTTCAACAATGCAGCAAGGTCGAGCACCTCATTGTCAAGTTGCTTGCCGATGTTGTTGTTCTTGTACATCATAAGCGTCTGATATTTCTTGTTGAAACGCATACCCATCAGTCGGCAGTCGTATAGAAAATCATCACCACAACCAAGACCAACGTCAGCCGTCCCCGTCCAAACAGCTTTGGCATCATCTTTCAATACAAGGTTGAGAGCAGCTTGCTCGCTAAACGCTACGCCACGCAACGACTTCACCGTCTGATGATTCTCCAACACCTGCACACTCTTTATCTTATCAGCTGAGATGTTTTGGTTGGCAACGCCATATTGCGACCCCATTAAGTCAAGTCCCTCGATATAGAACTTGTTGATAGGTGTTCCTTGGTATTCCACCTTGCCGTCAGCTTTTACTTCAAGACCTGGCATCTTTGCTATTACATCAGCTATGCTTCGGTCCTGTCCTTGGCGGAAACCCGCAACCGAATATGTAAGCGTATCTCCCGTACTCTTTATACGCTCCGCTTTTATCTTTACTTCCTTTAGCTTGAAGCCACCTTCTACCAACGTTATAGTCATGCCATCCTTCAAATCAGCAAACGGCATTGTCTTCTTCTGATAACCAATATAACTTACCGTTATGCTTGCAGGATTTTTCCCTTTAGGAATAGTCAGCCTATATTCACCCTTATCCCCTGTGAGACAATACGCCACGGTCGACTTGCTCTCAGTCGATGCCACAACCGAGGCACCTACCAAGAGTTCTCCTTTCTTACCCTTCACCTTTCCCGTGAAGGTTTGTGCAGAGAGTGAAAAGTTTGTTAGCAGAAGTAAAATAAAAACGGCAATTCTCATTCTTTATCCAAATGGTTATATTTAGGCACTTCAACCTCGTTATCGACTTTTGCATCAGTCCCAGAAACAGTATAAACAATCACTTTTTCACCCGATGTCGTTTGACTAAGAATTCTATCTACAAGTTGGTCTTTATTGATTCCTTCTGACTCTGAGCGCAGTTGCAAGAAACGTTTTCGGGTACACTTTTGGTGGCTGTCTTCTTCGTAAACCGAAACCAAGGCATTCTCAGGAGCATTCTCTACACCAACAGCATTGAAATCAAACAAACCCTCCGAATCCCTTGCCGCCATAATCAATCCTGGCAAACCATTAAGAATGTATGGACCGTAATTGAGAGGCAACTCTATAGAATACCATACAGTCCATGTCCGGCCATACACGGAGCCAACCGCCTGCTTGCATTCATATTCACAGATGGTCTTTGTACTGTCTGTCAACTGCCATTCGATAACGGGAAGCGCATCCACATATTTCAATCCGGAGTTGAGAACCTGCTTGTAATAAATGTATTCCCCTTTCTCTGGAGAGCCAACAACAATCTGGAGATCATTCTTTGGGAAATACTTTCCGCCAATTACTGGCAGTTGGTCAATCATCGCATTGTCGCCTCCTTGTGCCTTCACTTTAGCCAGTTCACTACTGTACAGCCTGTAGTTGTTATTATAAAATACGGCGGTAGTCTCGCCTATATCAAGCGTCCATCTGTAAGTATTGGTCTTGCCTGTTACTACCTGCGCATCACAATCGTATGTGACGCGATATTTTGCTTGCTCTTGAGCATAAGCCTTTGAGCAGAAAATCAGAAAAAGAAAGGTTATATATATATTTCTCATATCACTTATTCATATTTGTCCATTAAACATGCATTAAAAGTCCGTTGTGCCTTAGGCGGTTCACTATATCCGCTGCCTTGCAAGCGGTTTGTAGTATTCCATTGGTCTTTCCAGTAATCTTCAAGCAGACGTTGAAACTTGGCAGGAGTTGAACGCAAGTAACGCTTGGGGTGAAAGCTGATGGTTGCTGTTTGCCGCATCTGTTCTATGCCTGTGGCAACAAACGAGAATTCATGTCGGCTTTCAGAAGCCGCCAGTATGAGTCCGGGCAAACCACCTAACTTCCATGGACCATTATCAAAAGGCAAGCCCAACGAATACCACGCTGTCCAAATGCGGCCACGGAACTGACAAACGGCTTTATGGCAGGGATAACCTATAATAATAGTGTCAC
>URQS01000092.1 GCA_900550035.1 uncultured Prevotella sp.
GTACTACTTTATCTGTCTTATGTAAATCTTTTCAAAGAACTCTTTCAATAAACTTTCTTCTTCCGAACTTATCTCGTTTTGCTTGAGGTTTCGTTCGTTCTCGAAAGCGGATGCAAAGGTAGTACTTTTTCTGTTATCTCCAAAACTTTTGCAGAGAAAATTCAATATTTTTACTGTATTTTTATTGTAAATTGATTCATATCAACGATTCTCTGTTTACGCAAACAACTACACCTTATTTTATATATTTAGAGCTCCACATTAGAGTGCATACTGTAGTCCAATACTACAATCAAAAGTATTTGACAACACCTTATCGTGATATTTATAATATGTGTCGCGCCAATAGTTCGACACCTTCATATCGAGATTTATACGTTTGGACAATGCCAGACAGAAGCGGGCGTTGAGCACAAGCAGTGAAGAGTTGCCCTTATCGCCCTGTGCATTTAGATAAATAGGGTCGGTATTGTCCACATCTTTGTTTTCATATCCTTTCCATGTGAATATACGATAGAAGTCGGCACCGAACGACATACTACCCACACGTCCGAACTCCATCAGGCAACTTGCCTTTACGCTGTATCCGCTACCCATATTGTAGTCGCGGTCGATGACATGATAGTAGTCGCTAAGGCTTCCGCCAAGCAGTATGCCGTCAACGAAGATGCGCTGCTCGAGCTTAGTAAGATTGCCCACCTTGGGGAAACGGCAGATAAAGCCCGGACCTATAGAAGCTGCCTCCGAGATGCGATAAGGCACAATGTCCGAACCGTTCTTCACGGGTTCGGAGTCGTAATAGTTGAAGTGCTGGAACAATCCGAACACCATATCAGCACCATTCGAGATTGTTACGGGCATGCTCCACAATCGTCCCAGAAGATGAACGCCCGTGACGAGCGGTTGGTTTCCGCTTAGTCCGAACTGCAAGTCGGCAGTGAAGTAGTCGTACGGCTTAGTCTGCTCACGGTCGAACGGATCGCCATAGGCAAGGTTGAACTGTATATACGGATTGCCCTCGCCACGAAACAGCGCTCCATTGTCGGCAAGATAGCGATAACCTAACGACGTAGTGAAATGAACAGGAATACTTTCGTAGTCATGATACTTGTAATAACTGCTTCGCACTCGCCATGCATCGCCATACAGAATACGGTTGAGTCCCTTGATAGGGCAAATCAAGGTGCCTACAAACTCACGCAAGAAACGTGGAAAACCACGCAGACGATCGTCGTATACAAGATTGCTCATGCGGTTGGTTATCTCGCCAATGCACACTCCACCGAACGTAGTAGCCATAAGGTCGTTGATGGCTGGCGGTTCTATCTCGCACGTCGTCTCCCACATCAGACTGCCGCAGAACGAGTAAGGCACTGATTCCCAGAACGACATACCGTGCGAACGGGCTGCATTGAAGTAGAGTCCGCCATGATATGGATGAGCAAAAAGATTGGTCGAGAACTGGTCGTTGTCCCAGACGAATCCCGTCTTGATATTGTTCTTGATACTGCTCCATGAAATCTTGGCAAAATCCTCGTTCATGACATATCGGTCGAAGAACTGCACACCGACATTAATGCCGAATGCTTCGAGTGCAGCACGCCACGGATGTTTCTTCTGTCGCATCGGATCATCGAAAGCAAATGCTGTAGTATCAACCCCATAGCCCTTCAGACCAGACTCGTCGTCAGCAGCAGTATAGAAATGACGGTTGCGCGAGAGTCGCCATGCCAGACCAGCCTCGAATATTGCACGTTGCCTGTAGCGTCGTGCGTGGTTGTAGTATCGGGTGTCGCCATAGCCCACCGTAGCAAACAGACTCGTGTAATTGCCCAGAATAAGGTCAGCATTAAGTCGTGCCTGAAGCGAGAACAGACGTTCGGGTTTGTTGTTAGAGTTTTCCTCAAACGACTCTATGTGATAAAATCCGAGGTCGCCACTGAGCGAAAAACGTGGAGTGACATTGAAGTATTGTCCGATACGATAGAACAGTGCGCCCGAGAAATGCTTGTCGAGTCCAAAGTAATGAGTGCCTACACCTATTATATTATAGGTGCTTCGGTTGCGAAATCGCACAGCCAAATTGGTCTTGGTAGCCGTACCGCCATAAGTCATGATGTCTATGCGAGTGTTCGGATTGACATTGACAAGTCCTATCTTATGCGCAAGCGTGTCGCGACTGTAGTTGATAAAGCCAACCTGCACACCTCGCGGATGCCTGATGCACACATTGACCAATCCTATCTGCGAGCCGTTGAGCGTGTCGGCATAGTTGTAGAAACCAGTCTGCACACCACGCATATACGACGAACACACATTGGTGCCACCTATCTGCATGCCACGCTTCATGCCCAGCGAGATATTGGACAGGGCACTCAACTGTATGCCGCGAAATCCCTCGCCAGCCACATTATTAAACATAGCCACCTGAACTCCATTACCACTTTGCAACAGATTGGACACGCCAGAAATCTGCACGCCACGCATGTCGCTGCCTACAGCATTGACAACGCCAGCAATGTTGACACCACGCAACTGTTTGCGCACCGTAGCCGAGAAACTTCCTATCTGCACACCGCGCAAAGTGTCAACGTCGCCAAACAATGCCAGATTTCCACTGCTGTATAATGTAGAGTCGGCACCATGATGATTAATGCCGACTCCGATGTTATGAGTTTTGCGGTTGTTGTCCTGTGCCTGTAGAGCAAAAGTCCAAAGCCCGAACAAAACCGCCAATACGAGTTTTATATTCATTTTTTACCGAAACACTTGTCTACTATCAGTGCCAGCGCACCATCGCCGGTCACGTTGCACGCTGTACCAAAGCTGTCCATAGCGATGTACAACGCTATCATCAGCGCGAGCGACTGCTGGTCGAAACCGAGCATTGACGAGAGAATGCCGAGGGCAGCCATGATTGCTCCGCCGGGTACACCTGGCGCTGCAACCATCGTCACACCGAGCATCAATATGAATCCTGCCATCATCTGGAAGTCGTAAGCTATGCCCTGCATCATCATGAGTGCAAGCGAGCAAGCCACAATCTTCATCGTACTGCCCGAAAGATGAATAGTGGCACACAACGGTATAACAAATCCAGCTATATCCTTGTCGACACCGTTAAGAATGGTCTGACGCAATGTGACGGGAATAGTAGCAGCCGACGACTGCGTGCCGAGTGCCGTGAAATAAGCCGGCATCATATTGGCAAGCATCCTGAAGGGATTCTTGTGTACGAAGAACGATGCCACCATATACTGGAATATGAGCAGGAATATGTGCATGACGAAAATCACGCCGATAATCTTGACAAACACGCTGAGCACCTTGAACACCTCGCCCGAATGGGTCATGTTGAAGAATATGCCGAAGATATAGATTGGCAGCAGCGGAAGCACCACCACCTGTATTGTCTTGGTGATGATATCGCGGAACTCGCCGAACACGTTCTTCATCGCCTTGCCGTCCAGATGGGCAATGCCCAGTCCAAGCGTGAACGCCATTACCAACGAAGTCATGACATTGAGCGGTGCCGGAATGGCAACGGTGAAATATGGCTTGATGCCTTCAGCCTGACTAATCTGTGCTATCTTCAGATTGTCGGAGATGAGCGACGGGAAGAAGGTCTGCCCCACTCCATACGACAGGAATCCCGAGAATATAGTTGCTCCATAAGCCAACAGCGCGGTGACAAGCAACAGCTTGCCCGCACCCTTGCCTATATCGGCAATGGCAGGTGTGACGAGTCCTACGATGATGAGTGGAATCAAGAATCCGAGGAACTCACTAAACAGTGCGTTGAACGTTACGAACACACGCACGGGCATGTCGGGTGAGACGATGCCAAGACAGATGCCAAGGATGATGGCAACGATGATTTTAGGCAGTAGGCCGAACTTTAATTTCTTCATAGCACACAATTATTTGCATAAGGCTGAATGTGCTACAAATTTAACGAAAAGAACTGAAAGTCACAAATTCGCATACCAAGATAAGCTACATTTGTATCAACACATCCTTATTTCTCAATTATTTTGCCTAATTTTGCAGTCTACAGCCCACCCCACTTTATTATATATAGACAATAAGACATGAACTTGCCATCTGACTTCATCACATACACCCGTCAACTCATGGGCAATGAGCTATACAGCCGCCTTGAGGAGGGACTTGATTCACAAGAGTCGCCCGTAAGCATACGCCTCAATCCGTTCAAGGCGCAGTCGCTTGACGTGACCGAAGGACTATACGACTGCACCGTACCATGGTGCAGACTCACCGGACGCTATCTGCGCGAACGCCCCAACTTCACGTTCGACCCTCTGCTGCATGCCGGATTGTACTATGTACAGGAAGCTGCTTCGATGTTTGTCGACCATATAGTGCGCACATTCATTAAGGAGCCCGTGCGCATGCTCGACCTCTGTGCAGCGCCGGGAGGCAAGTCGACAGCCCTGCGTGCAGCCCTTCCCGAGGGTTCGCTGCTCTTTTCGAACGAACCGATGCGCACACGTGCACAGATACTGAGCGAAAACCTGCAGAAATTCGGACACGAAGACGTCATCGTAACCAACAACTATCCGCGCGACTATCGCAAGGCGGGCATCATGTTCGACGCAATACTTGCCGACGTGCCGTGCTCGGGCGAAGGAATGTTTCGCAAGGACGACGGCGCAAGAGCCGAATGGAGTCTGCAGAATGTGGACAACTGCTGGCAGCTGCAACGCGAGATTGTGAGCGATATATGGAAATGCCTGCAACCCGGCGGACTGCTCATCTACTCTACATGCACGTTCAATGCGCATGAAGACGAGGAGAACGTGGAGTGGATAGCAAGCGAGTTGGGTGCCGACATCATCGAGTTGCCCATCGAAGAGTCGTGGAACATAACGCCTGCCGTAGTAGGCAATGTTCCTGTATGCCGCTTCCTGCCGGGCATAAGCCGTAGCGAAGGCCTGTTTGTGGCAGTTCTGCGCAAACACGGCGAGAGCGAAACGACTGCATTAAACGCCTCTGCCACCAACTCCAAACCAAAGAAAGACCGCAAGAACCAGCGCAAGCAGACAGCACAAGGCGGCAAGCAGCAGTCGGCAGACACGATGCAGGCACTGCGCACGCCCGACAACTTCACAGCCCGACGCAACGGAGATGAAATAGTAGCTATACCCAAACGATGGGCTGACACCTACGATGCGGCAGCCTCAACGCTTAAGATTATGCACGCAGGCGTAACACTCGGCATCGAGAAAGGTCGCGACATCATACCCGACCAATCGCTCGCCATGTCGCGACAACTCAATATCGATGCCTATCCGCAAGTGGAACTCAGCTATGCAGAAGCCATCAACTTCCTGCGCAAGGAAGCCGTAACGCTGCCCGAAGGTACACCGCGCGGATTTGTCGTAGTGACATACAAGGGCTACCCGCTCGGCATGGAAAAGAACATAGGCAACCGTGCCAACAACCTCTACCCCACCGAATGGCGCATCAAGAGCAGCCACGTGCCCGAATCGGAATGTAGTGTGCTTGCCAAAATATAACATTTACAACACTCCACATTTCACATTTAACACTTAACATTTCACATTAAAATAAACAATGCAACAATACTTGAAACTTCTTGATCGCATCCTTACTGAGGGTGCTACCAAGACCGACCGCACAGGAACCGGCACGATGAGCGTGTTCGGCAATCAGATGCGATTCGACATGGCAAACGGATTTCCGTTGCTGACAACAAAGAAACTGCACCTCAAGTCGATAATTTACGAATTGCTGTGGTTCTTGCGCGGCGACACTAACGTTCACTACCTGCAGGAGCATGGCGTGCGCATATGGAACGAGTGGGCTGACGAGAATGGCGAACTCGGTCCGGTGTACGGTCATCAGTGGCGTTCGTGGCCCGACTACAACGGGGGCACTATCGACCAGATACAGAACGTAGTGGATATGATAAAGAACCATCCCGACTCGCGCCGCATGATGGTGACAGCATGGAACCCTGCCGAGGTAGAACAGATGGCATTGCCTCCATGTCACTGCCTCTTCCAGTTCTACGTTGCCGACGGCCGCCTGTCGCTGCAACTCTACCAGCGCTCTGCTGACACCTTCCTTGGCGTGCCGTTCAACATCGCTTCGTACGCTCTGCTGTTGCAGATGATGGCTCAGGTGACCGGATTGCAGCCAGGCGAATTCATACATACCACTGGCGATACACACCTCTATCTCAATCATCTCGATCAGGCTCGTCTGCAACTGACACGCACTCCGCGCCCGTTGCCGACAATGAAGATTAATCCCGATGTGAAGAACCTCTTCGATTTCCACTACGAAGACTTCCAACTCGAAGGTTACGACCCATGGCCGCATATCGCTGCAACAGTTAGCGTTTAGCTGCTAAACGCAGCTAAACGAATTAGGAATTGGTTGCCTACGGCAATTAAGAATAAATCGTAATTCAAACAATTCGTAATTCAAACAATTCGTAATTCGTAACTCCTAATTCGTAATTCAAAAAACTCCTAATTCGTAATTCAAAAAACTCCTAATTCGTAACTCGTAATTCCTAATTCATAATATGATAACAATAATTGCTGCCGTTGCCGCCAATCGCGCCATCGGTCTTAACAACAAATTGCTGTATTGGTTGCCCAACGACCTCAAGCGTTTCAAGGCACTCACCACAGGTCATACAATAATTATGGGACGCCGCACATTTGAGTCGTTGCCCAAGGGAGCGTTGCCCAATCGTCGCAACGTGGTGTTGAGCCGCACGCAGACCGAGTTTCCTGGATGCGACACCTATCGCTCACTCGACGAGGCACTTGCCCACTGCTCTAAAGACGAGGATATATATATAATAGGTGGAGCGAGTGTATACGAACAGGCACTCAGCCATGCCGATCGTCTCTGCCTTACTGAGGTACACGACACTCCCGCCAATGCCGATGCCTTCTTTCCCGAATACAAAGGATGGAAAGAGACAATGCGCGAGGAACATACAACCGACGAGAAACATCATCAAGCCTACGCTTTCGTAGACTACGAAAAGGAATAGGATTTCAGTTGAGAATTGAGAGTTGAAAGTTGAGAGTTATGATTACTTTTTTTCAAAGGGCTTTATAAATAAATCATATCATAACTCTCAATTCTCAACTCTCAATTATTTTATTCTTCTATTACCTCTTCCTGCTCGTCATCAAAATCATCGTCAACGGGCAGTTCGCTGATAGGAATCTGGCGGTTGATGGCGGCATTGAACGAAATAACAGTTTCTGAGCGTGACAATCCGAGCGGCTGCAACTTGTCGTGAATGATGTTGAGCAGATGGTGGTTGTTGCGGGCATAAATCTTGATGAACATGTCGAAACCACCTGTCGTATAGTGACATTCCACTACTTCAGGAATCTTCTTAAGCTCTTCAACTACGTCATCAAACTTAGCCGGGTTCTGCAAGTACAAACCTACATAAGCGCATGTTTCATATCCCACCTTTTCGGGGTCAACGATAAACTGTGAGCCTTTCAATATTCCAAGGTTAGTTAGCTTCTGAATACGCTGATGAATAGCAGCGCCACTGACATTGCAAGAACGTGCCACCTCCAAGAACGGGATACGAGCATCTCCTGCAATGAGCCGAAGTATTTTCTTGTCAAGTAAATCTAAATTGTGATGTGCCATTTATGAATTGTTGTTTTAATATGGCACAAAGGTAGTATAAAATTACGATATAAACAATTTTTTCGGAAAAAGAATGACTAAAAAAGCAAAAAATAGCAGATTTGGGCTTTTGTTTTGAGT
>URQS01000093.1 GCA_900550035.1 uncultured Prevotella sp.
TATTGAGAATGACAAGAGATTGGCTGCACTTAGAGAGTATGCTCAAACGGCTTGAGTTCTAAATCCGAAACTTGAGTAAGGTATATATAATTTGCAAGCCTAACGCCCTGTAAGGGCAAAAGCATCATGATTCAAAGCTTTTGCACTTACAGGGCGTTTGTCATTTAGCTATATGCTGACTAAACAAATGCATTCGTTGAATAAATTTCTAACTCATATATAATATGTATACTTTTGCGCTGCTAAAAACAACCAAGATGAACTATCGCAAGGAACATATCATATACACCTTGTTGTGGATAGTATTGTACCTTTCGCCAGTGATGAGTATGTACATGCGTATGTCGACCAATCCGCATATTGATTTCTCGTGGGAGGAGATTCTCAACGCATGGAAGTTCAACACCGTGTGGGTCGTGCTGTTCTCTATACACAATTTTCTGCTTGCGCCCATACTGATTATCAAGCGACGCACATGGCTCTACACAGCGTTGGCAATGCTGTTGCTTGCCGTAACGATGTGCACACTATACGTCATGCGCCCCGATCATCGCATGCGTCATCCCAAGTCTCTTCCCCCCACCGAATGCAAACAATGCAACACTGACAAGGAATGCCCCGAATGCGAATACGACCGCCCCTACTCCAACGACCCCGAGCGACGCAAGCCTGAGATGCGTCTCTTCAGTCCGATGCCACTGTTCGGTCCGGGCGAGATGGTGGCTGTGTTCGGCGGACTGCTGCTCATGGGCATGAACCTCGGCGTGAAGCTCTACTTCCGATCGCAGGAAGCCACCGAGGCGCTAACGCAGATTGAGAAGCACGCCCTGGAACGTCAGCTGCAATACCTGAAGTATCAGGTCAACCCCCACTTCTTCATGAACACCCTCAACAACATCCACGCCCTTGTCGACATCGACCCCGAGCGTGCCAAGGCATCGATTGTGGAACTGTCGAAACTGATGCGCTACGTGCTGTACGAGGGAAACAACAAGCTCACATCACTCTCGCGCGAGGTGCAGTTCCTGCGCAACTACGTTCAGCTTATGTCCATGCGCTATAATGCGGGCAATGTGAGCATCAGTCTTGATACGCCCGACGTATTGCCCGACAGCATGCTGCCACCGCTTCTGCTCGTAATCTTCGTTGAGAATGCCTTCAAGCATGGCATCAGCTATCGCACCAAGTCGTTCGTCGAGATTAGTCTGCAGCCTCATGCCGACCGCCTGCTGTTCAGCTGCCGCAACAGCCGTCCCGAAATAAAACATGACGAAAACATGAAGGGTGGCGTAGGTCTCAGCAACGTGCGCCGCCGACTCGACCTGCTCTTCCCCAACGACTACACCCTCGACATTAAAGAGGAAGAAGATACATACACGGTGAAATTAGAAATTCCGCTTACACAATGATAAAAACATTAGTTATCGACGACGAGCCGCTGGCATTGCAGCAGCTCGCCGCTTACGTCAAGAAGATACCTTTTCTCGACCTTGTAGCCGAGTGCCAGAGCGCCATCGAGGCACGCGACATAATCAACAACGAAAGGATTGACGCCATCTTTGTCGATATCAATATGCCCGACATGAATGGCATGGACTTCGTGCGCTCGCTCGCAGCGCCTCCGCTCGTGGTGTTCACCACAGCCTATTCGGAGTATGCCGTCGACGGATTCAAGGTGGATGCCGTCGACTATCTGCTCAAGCCCTTCGGACTCGACGACTTCAAGCGTGCTGCCATGCGTGTGAAGCACCGCTACGAACTCGAAAACCCTACTGTTGCCGAGTCTGCCGACAACAGTCCAGCCCCGCCAGCAACAGACGCAAGCTCCGCAGCTCACAGTGCTGCCCCTGCCGACGACGAGTCGATATTCCTCAAGACCGAGCACCGTGTGGTGCGTGTCAACATTGCCGACATACTCTACATTGAGGGAATGTCCGAATATCTGAAGGTGCACATCGAGGGTCAGCGCCCCATCATCATGCTGTTCAGTATGAAGAAGATGGAAGAGCGGCTGCCCAGCCACTTCCTGCGCATACACCGCTCTTACATAGTCAATATGCGTCATGTACAGGAAGTGACCAAGAACCGCATCGTGATGGATGCCGATACCTATCTGCCCATAGGCGATATGTATAAGGAGCCGCTTTCGGCTTATCTTGCCGACAAATACTTCGGACGCTAAGGCCTCAGCACGGCACCTTCCTGACGCTTTCCGTCCATCATTATCTTCAGCGGGCGGGCAAAACGCACCACGCGCACATGTTCGGTCTCCATCACCGACGGCATGGCGTCGAGCTCGCTCTTGCCGAAGAATCCGTCGCCGCGATTTTCGTCGACGGTGAAGTAGCCCACGCCAAACGACGTGAGGTTTTGGAAGAAGTGTGTACCTTGACTCGGGTCTACACGATAGTTTTTCAGAGTCACCTCCACTATTACGCGTGCTGCCGATATGTGGGGCCACTTCACGGGTATGCCGAGCCATGAGTCGCTCGACCCCCAGCGTCCCGGTCCCACAAGCACGTAGTTCTCGCCGCTGTCAAGATACGTTTTGTTTATCTTTTCTATCTCGCGCGCTATCGTCGGATTGTCCGATGCCGTGAAGCGGTCGTCGGTTTTCACATATACTATATCCGTAACGTCTTCCGTAACGCCGTGTCCCAGCGAGTTGTGCGAGCGCAGAATGCAGTCGGCATCGGGCACAGCCGCCACGTCCTCGTCAAGCATTTGCTTGGAGTCGACAATGGGTCGTATCTGTAGCAGATACAGCGCCCCCGTGCGGTCTTGGTTGATGTTGCACGCAAATTCTATTTCTACGGGTCGGCGCATCGACTCGGCTCCATACTTCATCGACAGCTGCAACAGCTGCGGCAGTGGGAACACGCCGTGCTGCAACACCGAGGCGAAGGTTATCACCTTGCGCCCGCCGTCGTATATTCCGTCGCGTATCACCTGGTCGTATGGGTCGTAGGTCGAGGCGATGTAGTTGAGCGAATGGTCGCGCTCCGCCTCCTTCACCTTCAGGTTGAGTATGTTGAATCCGTCGTCCACCTTGAAGTCGTTGCCCACGTGGCGAGTGTCCAGGGCGTAGAAGCGTGTCTGCGTCTCGCGCAGTGCTGTGTCCAGCTCGCTTGTCTGCAATATCTGGTTGGGATGATAGGGCGACACGCGTAGCGTCTGACCTCCGTCCACTATGTATTTGCCCAGTCCAAGCGCCAGCGATGCTATGCCGTCCTCGGCACGCTCGTCGCCTATAGGATAGTAGTTGAGCGAGCGCAGCACACCCGATATGTTGGGATAGTAGCGCCCGTCATACTGCTTGCCCACCACTTCTTGCAGAATCACAGCCATCTTCTCCTGGTCGATCACGTTGCTTGTGGCTGCCATATACGCCTTAGAGTCCTTGTAGTATACCGATGCGTACACACCCTTGATGGCGCACGCCAGCATTTCGAGCATAGCATACTTGTCCTCAAGATAGGGTATCATGTATGTGGAATATATTCCGGCAAAGGGCTGATAGTGGGCGTCCTCCAATAGCGAGCTGGAGCGTATGGCTATCGGACACTTCACCGCCTCGAAGAAGGTGAAGAAGTCGGCTATCAGCGAGTCGGGCAACTGTGCGTGCAGGAAGTGGCGCAGTATCTCGTCGTCCGAAGCGTCGCTCAGCGCTATCTGATACAGATTGTTCTGCTCCATAAATTGGTCGAACACATCGGTACAGAGCACCACGGTCTTGGGTATCTGCACGCTCGCTCCGGCAAACGTATTGAAGTCGGGATGAGTCTTGATGATGTTGTCGAGGAATGCCAGACCGCGACCTTTGCCTCCCAACGAACCTTCGCCTATGCGTGCAAAGTGCGAGTAAGCGTCAAATTTCATGCGGTCGAACACAGCCACTACGCCCAGATTCTTCATGTGGCGGTATTGCACGATGGCGTCGAAGATGATTTCGCGGTGGGCGGTGATGTCCTTCAGGCGGTCCCACGTTATCTTCTTCAGATATTCCGATACAGGGAATATGGCTCTTGCCGAAAGCCATCGGCTCATGTGATTGCGCGAAATGTGATACAGCATCGAGTCGTCTGGAATCTTGAATATGTTGTCCTGCAATTCCTTCAGCGAGTGTATGCGCATTATCTCAGCCTTGGTCTTCGGGTCGCGGAATATGAAGTCGCCGAATCCCATGTGCTCCTCCATGATGGCACGCAGGTCGATCGACATCTTCTTCGAGTTCTTGTCTACGAAACGGAATCCCTCTGCCTCTGCCTTTTCGCGATTGGCACTCTCCGTACTCTCCACTATCAGCGGCAGATAAGGGTTGTCTTTGTGAATGTTTCGCAGCAGTTTCAATCCTGCCTCGCTGTCCTTAACGCCGTCAATGGGGAATCGCACGTCGCTGATGACGCCCAGCACATTGTCGGAGTATTTGGTGTATAGCGCCATAGCCTCCTCGTAGTTGCGAGCCAGCACCACCTTGGGACGTCCGCGCATACGCAGCGTGGCGGCATGTCGGTTGAGTGCTTCGGTAGAGAATCGCTTGCTCTGTGCCAGAATATAATTATATAGGTTGGGAAGTATGGAGCTGTAGAATCGTATGCTGTCCTCCACAAGCAGCAGCATCTGGACATTGCCTTCCTGAGTGTCGTGTTCGAGGTTCATCTTGTCCTCGATAAGCTTTATGATAGACAGTATGAGGTTGGTGTTGCCGAGCCAGCAGAACACGTAGTCGAATATCGACAGGTCTTCGTTCTCCATGCGCTTCGTTATGCCGTGCGAGAAAGGCGTCAGCACCACGCAGTGAATCTTGGGAAATCCCGCCTTGATGTCGCGTGCCACCGAGAAGGCATCGTTGTCGGCATTGCCAGGCATACATATTACGAGGTCGATGTTCATGGTGCGCAGCACCTGATAGGCTTCTTCCGATGTGCTCACCTGAGTGAACGTAGGCGGATAGCGTAGTCCCAACTCAACGTATTCGTTGTATATCTTCTCCTCAACACGTCCGTCGTCTTCAAGCATGAATGCGTCGTAGGGGTTGGCAACGATCAGTACGTTGTATATGCGTCGCATCATAAGATTCACGAACGTCACGTCTTTCAGGATAAACTTGCTGTATTCTTGTGGTATCATAGATTTAGTTTCCTCCTATATCTTTTTTAGGTGTTTAACAATACAAATTTACACATTTAATTATAAAATCAGTAATTTTGCACTGACAAACATTTAATTAGCTTTACACTTATAGGTTTATGACACGTATATTGATTGTTGAGGACGACATAGCTTTCGGAACAATGATGCAGACATGGCTCAAGAAGAAGGGATTCGATGTGGACAAAGCCACGTCGGTAGGCGCTGCCGTGCGCCTTATCGAGGAGAAGCCTGCCTACAATCTTGTGCTCAGCGACCTCCGTCTGCCCGACCGCGACGGACTGGAACTGCTGGCATGGTTGCACAAGCACAGTATGCCAATCCCCTTCATAGTCATGACCAACTATGCCGAAGTGCAAAACGCCGTTCTGGCTATGAAGTCGGGTGCCGCCGATTACATCGCCAAACCCATTCAGCCCGACATCCTTCTGAGCAAGATTAAGGATGCGTTGCAGAATGCAGATAATGCAACGGCTGCAATAACGTCGCAACAAACAACATCAAATCATACCATCTCAACACTTCAACAAAACAACACCACCTCAACACCTCACCACAACAACATCACAAAATATATCGAAGGAAACAGCGACGCGTCACGCCAGCTATACAGCTACGTAAGTCTTGTCGCGCCAACGCCTATGTCGGTGCTCATACTCGGAGCCTCTGGCACGGGCAAGGAATACGTGGCTCGTCGCATACACGAGCAGAGCCAGCGTGCCGGCAAGCCCTTTGTGGCACTCGACTGTGGCGCCATTCCTCGTGATGTGGCTGCATCTGAATTCTTCGGACACAAGAAGGGAGCCTTCACTGGAGCCGATACTGACAAGCGTGGAGCCTTTGAGGCTGCCAATGGTGGAACTTTGTTTCTTGATGAGGTGGGCAATCTGAGCTACGATGTACAAGTACAGCTGCTGAGAGCACTACAGGAGCGTCGCATACGTCCGTTGGGCGGCACCGAAGAGCGTCCCATCGATATCCGTCTTGTGGCTGCAACCAACGAGAATCTGGAGCAGGCTGTGGCTGAAGGACGTTTCCGTGAAGACCTCTACCATCGTCTTAGCGAGTTCACTATATACATGCCTCAACTCTCAGAGCGTGGCACCGACCTCTATCTTTTTGCCGACCTGTTCGTACGTCTTGCCAATGAAGAGCTCTCGCGCCATGTTGAGGGCTTCGACGCACGTGCCGCCGAAAAGCTGGCTTCCTACTCATGGCCCGGCAATCTGCGCGAGCTCAACAACGTCGTCAAGCGTGCCGTACTCATGGCGCGTGGCGCATTCATCACACAAGACGAACTCTCCGCTGCCATGGGTCCTGTACGTCAAGAACCCATCACCGCCCTCCACGATTCCGACGCCGAGCGCCAGCGCATACTCAACGCCCTACAGCAATGTGGCGGCAATAAGTCGAAGGCTGCCAGAATGTTGGGAATAGACAGAAAGACGCTGTATAATAAGTTGGGGTAAAGCCCCACCCCCTGCCCCTCCCCCGTAGGGAGGGGAGTAGTATGATTTGTCTGGTAATTTTAACGACAATAGTCAACAATAATAAAAGCAACATTACTCTATTGCACAAAAAATTTGTCGACCATTGTCTGTATTGTCGTTAAAACTAAAAATATAAAGCCAGTTGTTT
>URQS01000094.1 GCA_900550035.1 uncultured Prevotella sp.
TTGTCGACCATTGTCTGTATTGTCGTTAAAACTAAAAATATAAAGCCAGTTGTTTTTTAAAACGACAATATCGACAATGTTCAACAATTGTAAGAGCAACCTTTGTTTATTATGTTGCGGTGTTGAGAGGTTGTTGTGGTTTGGTTTGAGCAAAAAAGTCAGTCTTTTTCTTTGCCGTTCGTCAGAAAAAGTGTGTGCTTTGCTTGATTATTCGTCAGAAAAAGTGTGTACTTTGCTTGATTATTCGTCAGAAAAAGTGTGAATTATGGAAAGAAGTATCTATACGAAACGGTACCATACCCTCCAACATTACCTGACAAATCATACCGCTCCCCTCCCTACGGGGGTGGGGCTATTTTGTCCTTTTATCTCCAATAACACCCTCTTAAACCTCTCCACCAACTCTTCTCTCTTCTCTACCTCCGTTGTCTGAATCCGCTCTGGCGTCAGCTCCACCAGCCACTCCACATCATTGGGCATGAGCATCTTCAGCAGTGGCATGGCTTTGTGAGCAGCCTTGGCTACAGCTGTAGGGTCGTTAGGATTGTTGAGCATGGCGAGATATTCTTCTATCGAACTACGGGTGTCGGCAATGATCTGTTGTTCTGCCTCAGGGTCGCCTTCGGCAAAGACGAGGAGCGGAGCGAAGATGCTATTGTCGTGTTGGGCGTTTGTGGCAGATGCAGTCGGGTCACTGACGTGCGGAGCTATTCCAGTGAGCTGACACAGCGTAGCAGCGAGCGTCTGCACGTCAAACGGCTTGAATAGGCAGGCATTGAAACCCTCGGCACGCAGTTCGGAGTAGATGCTCTGGTCGTGAGCCGTCATGGCAACCGTCTTCACACCCTTGCGGTCGATGCGTCGGAGCATCTCCCTACCGCTCATCTGCGGCATCTCAATATCAGTGAACACCAGTTGCGGACGCAGACTGCCTATCATCTCTATCGCCTCGTCGGCACTCGCTGTGACGTGTACGTCGAGGTCGATGCCCTCCATGCGAGCCATCATCTCGCCCAACAGTTGCAATTGCAAGCGGTCGTCATCGACTATGACAACCTTTATAGTGCGTGATGCTGACGGCACGGCGGCAGTATCGGCAGTCTTCACTTCGGCAGAAGCCTCATTCACAGCCTTTTCCATTGTTTCTTCCGATTGCGTATTGTCGATGTCTACGGGCAGCGTCACCGTAAACTTCGAGCCTTTGCCCTTTTGCGAAGTCACACGAATCGTTCCACCAAGCATGTTCACAGCCTCGCGCGTTATGGACAGTCCCAGTCCTACGCCCTCCTTGCCCTGCGCATCGGGCAGACGTGTGAAGGCGTTGAATATGCGCTGCTGTTCGCTCTCGGTCATACCGCTGCCCGTATCAGCCACGCTCATCGTGAGTTGCGCACCATTGAGCGCAGCCGACACGGTGATGGAGCCTTGGTCGGTATACTTCACGGCGTTGCCAATCAGATTGTTCATAATCTGGCGTATGCGGAACGCGTCGCCCGTACACATGCGGTCGGCACCGGGGCGCAGACTGCACACCACCTCCAGATTCTTGCCGCTTGCCACGGGCCGGGCCTGTGTGGCGCAGTCGCTTACGAGCTGCGCTGGATTGAAGCTCACAGCGTGCATAGTAGCCTTGCCGCTCTCAAGCTGATGATAGTCGAGCAGCGCACCCACGAGTTGCAGCAGATGTTCAGCCGACGAGCGTATGCTGTCGAGATAAGCCACAGGCTTGGGCTGGCTCACCCACTCGCCAAGCAGAGTGATAAATCCCGATATAGAAGCCACCGGAGCCTTAATGTCGTGCGTTATGGTGAGCAGCAGTCGCTGTCGCTGCTGCATGATTCGTTCGGTCTCGTTCTTGGCGGCAATGATGCTCTCGTGGTCGCGGCGCTGTCGGCGTATGTCACGCAGCGTGTACACAATCAGCACTATGGCAGCGCCAATGGCGAGCAGAGCCAGAGCCGCTATCTTCATCATCGTCGACCTGCGTGCATCCATGTCGGCATCGATGGCACGCTGCAGGGCGTTGTGCTCGTCGGTCTGAATGTCCTCAAGCATCTGCCCCGTGCGCCATGCCAGCTGAATGCTGACGAGCTTGAGCGAGCGTGTGCGTTTGTCGATGGCATCCTGTCGGCGCGTGTCAGCCAGCTTTATCTCGTGATGTATGTCGGTGAGAGCCTCAGCCACCGAGTCGGCAATGTTGATGCCCTGCGCCATAGCTGTGGAGTCGGTACGTCCGCTGTGCATGGTCGTTGCAACGGTGTCCGAGCGCTGTCGGCGGAAGGCGTCGCCCAGCCGGCGGAAGAATCCGCGTCGGGTGCTCACGATGTTGTACACCGTCTCGCGGTTGCTGGCACTGGTTATCTCGTTGGGATGAATCACCACCGAGTCGCGTCCGCTCTGCAGGTCGTGCACCTTACGTGCATACACGGCGTCGCCCGAAGCGTCGGCAAGTATGTTGAGCACCATCATGGCATTGTAGCGCTTGGCACTCATGAGGTTGGCAAGCGTGTCCATGCGCAGTGCCTTCACCGAGTCGGACACGAGTTGCTTCAGCTGCATAGCCTTGTGTTGCGACTCAGCTATCGACGAGGCGAAGCGGTTCCACTGTCGGGTGTCGCCCATCATCACCGAGCGTTCGGCGTTGGCAGCGTCGAGCATGCTGTATACAAGACTGTCGACAATGTTGCGTCGTTCCATCAGTCGCTCCGAGGCGGTGTTGAGAGCCGTGAGCGAGCGCGTGCTGTCGTACACCATCTGCGCAGCGAGTACGAGCACAATGGCAAGAATGGCATAGCCGGTGATTATCTTCAGACGTAATGTGCGGTAGTTCATACGTGATTGTTGTTGTTTATATTGAGTGCGAAGTTAGTGAATAATTCGCAAAACGCCAAACCGCCACCACTCAGCTGTGTTAGTGCAGCATGTGTGGCAGCGATTTACAATCCTTAAGACAATAGCTTTTAACCTTATTCTATTTATATGCCTTCCTTTTTATTTCTTATGTTCGTTATTTTTTATTAATTATTACACTGTCTCTGGCTTAGCAGGAGTGACTGGAGTAGCCGGAGTCTTTGTTGAGTCGGTAGTGGTTGTGTCTACCTCAGCTGTGTCGTTTGCGATGTAGAGAGCCAGGTCGAGAGCTTCTTCCTGAGCAGGAGTAGCAGGCTCTGTCTTTGTTGTGTCCTCTACGGGCTTAGTCTTGGTAGTGTCGGTGGTGTCTGCCACTTCAGTGTTGTAGCCCTTCATGGATGTTGCTGACTTGGTAGCAAATGAGTTGCTTGCCGATACCATTACCATCATTGCGATTGCTGCGAAAACTAACTTCTTCATAATTGTTGAATTTTTAAATTGTTATTATTAATATGCGAAATCGAATCCCGGCTTCAACCACTCGTCTGCTCCACTCGTTGTGTAGAACTGTACTGTGTTGTGCCGTTCGCTTATTAAAATGCAACGGCTGTGCCAAAAAATCGCAGCCATTGCATAACATACTGATTATCAACAATCAAGAAGAAAATCCACAAAATTGTGGCATTGTGGAAATGTGTGGAAAGTGTGGAATGGGTGTGGAATTTTTCTACAGAAAGACAAACAAAGCCCCCAAACTACCCATCCACACCCCTCTGCATCTCCTTAGGCGTTACGCCATACGTCTTGCGGAAGGCGTGGTAGAAGCTGGAGGTGTGTTCGAAGCCGCAGCGGAAGGCGATGTCGTCGATGCTCAGCTTGGGGTCGGTTTCGAGCAGATGGCGTGCTCGCTTCATCTTTATCTTCAGCATGAACGAGGCAGGCGAACTGCCCGTGAGCGCAACAATCTTGCGGTGGAACTGTCGCGAACTCATGCACAGCTTTTCGGCGAGCGTGTTCACGTCGAGCTGTTGCTTGTCCATGAGCAGATAGATATGGTCTACAGTCTTGGCGAGGAATCGGCGGTCGGCATCCGTCAGCTGTGGCTCCTGCGGCTGTAGCTCCTTGGTGTTGGTAGCGTTGTCGCCAAACTTGCTGCGCAGCGAGCGCTGGCGGTCGAGCAGACGTTCTACGATGGAGCGCAGCTCGTCTACGTTGAACGGCTTTGCCAAATAAGCGTCGGCACCAGCCTCTATGCCCTTGATGCGCTCCTCGTCGGAAATCTTCACCGTTACGATGACGATAGGGATATGATTCACCACATCGTTCGAGCGAATGCGTCGGCACAGTTCCAGGCCGTCAATGCCCGGCATCATCAGGTCGGTTACGACGAGGTCGGGCACAATGTCGATTGCCTTCTTCATTCCGTCCTCACCGTTCGTAGCGTAAGCCACGGCATAGCGGTCGCTCAGCACATCGCCTATATACGCTGCAATGTCGCGGTTGTCCTCGATGACGAGCACCGTGCACTGGTTGTCCTCGGCTTCGGTGTCCACGAGTTTCTTCTCCTCAGTGGGCAGAGTGGGCGTGTTGTCCACCGTCTGCACATTAATCTTGACATCGCTATTGTTGGTTATCGGGATTTTGATGTGGAACGTCGTTCCCTTGCCCACCTCGCTCTTTACACTGATCTCGCCATGCACGGCGTCAATCACCTGCTTCACCAGAGCCAGACCTATGCCCGTGCCAACATTCTTCGAGTCGGTCTCACCCTGATAGAAGGGCTTGAAGACGTTTTCGGCAGTCTCCTGGTCCATTCCCTCACCCGTGTCGCTCACATCCACAAAGAAGTTGTCGCCCTCGCGCCATATGGCTATGTTTATCTTGCCATACTCGGGCGTGAACTTAAAGGCGTTGGATATGAGGTTGTTGAACACCTTGTTGACATAGTCGGGCACGAAGTCCATCGTCACCTGTTGCTTGAAATACAGCTGCAGGTCGATGTTCTTGCAGCGTGCATAGTCGCGATAGGTGTCCACGAGCATGGATATGTAGGTGGTTATGTTGCCGTTGCGCCAGTCTAAGCTGCCCATCTGCGACTTTATCTTCGATATGTCGAGCAGCTGGTTGATGAGTTGCAGCAGACCGTAGCCCTGGCGTTCGATGGATTGCACGCTCTGCCTCAGTTCGTCGGGCGACTTGCCGGGCAGGTCGCGGCTCATGCCGAGAATCACGGTGAGCGGCGTGCGGAACTCGTGTGTGATGTTGGTGAAGAAGGTCTCGCGCATCTCTGTGAGGCGTTTCAGAGCCAAGTGGTTGCGGCGGTGAATGCGCTGCACGAAGACGAACACCACCAGTGCGCCTATCAGTATCACCACGACGATGGTGAATACTATGGAGTTGATGAATCGTGCCGTACGCTCGCTCTTGAGGTTCATGTTTGCTTCGCGCATAACACGTGCCTAATGGTTGCGCTCTATGAGCAGACCCGCGTTCTGTATGCGGTTCACCTTCTCCATGTCGACGACGCTGTCTTTCATGGCAGCAGCCTTCTCGTGTGCCGTCAGCGCCGCGTTGTAGTTGCCCGTGCGCTTGTATAGCTTATAATATAAGGTGTACACCTCAGCCAGATGCTCGTTCGACTTGATGTTATATGCTATGCTTCGTGCCTTATCAAGATACTCCAGCGCCTTGGCATCGTTGCCCTTGGTGGTATATACGCCAGCCAGAGCGATGAGCGGACTGATTGCGTGCCACTCGTCTTTCGACGACTGCAACTGCCGGTAAGCCATGTCATACTCCGATATCGCCTTGTCGTAGTCGTGCTCCTTCTCGTACAGCGAACCGAAAGAGATGTGGCACAGCGCCACGCCGAGCGCGTTGCCTATTTGCAGATTGAGTCCCATCGAGCGGCGATAGTACATCCACGCCGAGTCCAACTGTTCGCGGTGGCTGTATATGGAGCCTATGTTGGCATAGTTGATGGCTTGTCCGAGGGTGCTGTTCAGCTCACGTTCGCCTGCCAGAGCCAGTCGCAGCGCACTGTCGGCACGTGCATAGTTGCCGAAGGTGAGGTAGATGTTGCCCAGTCCGTTGAGCGACATCACCCGGTTTTTCTTGGCGGTGTACGATGAGTCGGTGCTCTCCTTGCAGATAGTGAAAGCGCGATAATGGTAGTCTTGCGCCATGTCGAGCACCCCCATTCGCCTATAGTCGGTACCGATATTGTTGAGTGCCTGCACCACCTCAAGCGTGTCGCCCAGCGTCTCCGCTTGCTTCAGTCCCTCGCTGTGCATACGCAGCGCATCGTCAAAACGGCTCTCGTTGCGCATCAGTTTTCCCATCTCTCTATAAGCAATGATGCTACCCAGCATATTGCCCTCACGCTCCATGCGCTTCTGTATCATGGAGATAGTGTCAACATTGTGCGAAGAGGAGACTATGCTGTCCAATGCCTTGCGTTCGGCAAGGGATATCCTTACTGGTTTCTTTCCACAAGAAACCAGCATCAAGCACATAATAAGATACCACATAACAGTGGCAACGTTAAGTCGTAGGTTGCGCATAGGCGTAAAAATAATATTATTTTAAGGTTGTATGTGCAAAGATAGCGAATAATATGGGAAAATCAGACAATTTATATAGAAAAAAAAGCCCTACCCCCGGCCCCTCCCCGAAAAGCCCCGCAAAGCCCCACCCCCGGCCCCTCCCCCGTAGGGAGGGGAGTAATATGACTTGTAAGCTATAGCAAACAGTGCATACCACTCCCCTCCCTGCGG
>URQS01000095.1 GCA_900550035.1 uncultured Prevotella sp.
CTTGAGGTTTCGTTCGTTCTCGAAAGCGGATGCAAAGGTAGTACTTTTTCTGTTACCTCCAAAACTTTCGCAGAAAAAATGCTCAATTTTATCGCGTTTTTAACATTGCTTTACATTTGTGACTTTAAAATGTGGACGTACACATTATATAATATATAGACATTAAGAAACTATGAGAGAGATTCAATCATGGACCTCAAACGAATTAACGCAATATGTCATATTTTCTTGCTGTTATCGTTTTTTATCACGAACTTTGCCTTTCGAAAACCATAACTTTAATACAATATGCAACAACAAGGGCAAATCGTGGCCTGCCGACAACCCACGTGAGTGTCTCGACTACATTGCCGTGTACAAAAGCTATGGCGATGTGCGCCGACCGGGACCTGCAGAGAAAGGTTGGAAGCAGTACAGACCATACGTTGGCGAGCCTGCCGTGACGCTTCACTCCGAAGTAGTGAACACTCTCGCCTCCGACCACCGCCCTATCTTTGCCGACATTGTGCTGCCTACCCCCGTCGAAAAGCTGCTTACCACACAGCCATATCTGCAACTTGCCACCCCTACTTCAATGAACGTGATGTTCCAGACCAACAGCGTGTGCCATTGCTGGATAGAATATGGCACCGACACAAATCATTATACGTATGAGAAAATCAATTCTGACATTCGTGCTTACATTGCTCACTGGAGTATTGTTCGCACAACAACCGACAAGAGTGAACGTCGCTCAAGGCACGCTCGAAGGCCTCAACGAATCGGGCATAAAGACATTCAAGGGCATCCCCTTTGCAGCACCTCCCGTGGGCGATTTGCGATGGAAAGCACCTCAGCCTGTAGAGAAATGGCAGGGCGTTCGCCAAGCCAAGGAATTCGGTCCCAACCCTATGCAGGAAAATATCTTCGGCGACATGAACTTCGGCACGAAGAAGATGAGCGAGGATTGTCTGTATCTTAACATCTGGACTCCTGCCAAGAAGATGAACGAGCACCTTCCGGTACTCATCTACTTCAACGGCGGCGGACTGATGTGCGGCAGCGGAAGTGAGCCTCGCTATGCAGGCGACGCTATGGCTCGCAAGGGCATTATTTCAGTAACAGCCAACTATCGCGAGGGCATTTTCGGATTCTTTGCTCATCCACAGCTCTCTAAGGAGACATCCTATAAAGGCTCGGGCAACTACGGTTTCCTCGACCAGGTGGCTGCCATCAAATGGATAAAAGATAATATCGCTGCATTCGGAGGCGACCCTGAGCGCATCACTATTGTAGGCGAGTCGGCAGGTTCGATGTCGGTAAGCTCGCTTATGGCATCGCCTTTGTGCAAGGGACTGTTCGCTCAGGCTATGGGTTCGAGCGGTTCGGTTATAGGCACCAAGAAGGTTGCCACACTCAAGGAGGCTGAAACCCAGGGCGTGGAGATGACAAAGAAGATCGGATGTAAGAACATCAAGGAGCTGCGTTCGCTCTCTGCCGAGGAACTTATGAGCAAGGCTGGCGTGAAGAGCGTTCCTACATACAACGTCGACGGATATTTCTGGACAAAGCAACCATACGATGTGTTCGCCAATGGCGAGCAGACCAAGGTGCCATTGCTCATCGGTGGCAACAATCAGGAGATGAACGCCATGTTCATTCTGCGTGGCAAACCTGCCACAATAGAGAATTTGAAGGAAGCAGCCCGTACCATCTACGGCGACGCTACCGACCAACTCTTCCAGCTCTACGGCTTCAGCACCGACGCTGACGTTATGGGACAGCCGGGCAACGATCTCGCAGGCGACATCTTCCTCGACTACTCTACATGGAAATGGGGAAACATGCACAAGCTCACAGGCGGTCAGCCAGTATATCGTTATCGCTACTGCCACCCACGTCCCGACATGGTATTGAAGGACAAGGTGGCAGGTCTTGCAGGTGGAGTTCAGGAAAAGACAGCTGACACTCCTGCCGCTCCGCGTGCTCTCGGCGCTGTACACTCAGCCGACATAGAGTATGCCATGGGCACACTTCCTACCAATCGTGTGTACGACTGGCAGCCTGAAGACTACGTAATATCTGACATATTCAGCAACTACTACGTCAACTTCGTGAAGACAGGCAACCCTAACGGACTCGGACTCGTTGATTGGCCAACTACCAACGGCAAGACTATCGCTCCTGTTCTGCAAATCGATGCTAACACATTCGTAAAGGAAGACCCGAATATGGAGAAGCGATACGAGATAATGGATGGTTTGTTCTGGAAGTAAACATTTGTTTAATTCTCGTATAATTACTTGCAAAAGTTTGATTATTCTGATTTAATGCTGTATCTTTGCCATAGGCTATAATACAATCAGTTATGAGACAATCAGAAGAACGATATATCAGTTTGCTGACCGATTTCGGATTTAAGCGAATCTTCGGTACTGACCCCAATAAGGAGTTGCTTATCAACTTTCTCAACTCTCTCTTCAATGGAGAGGAGGTGATAAAGGACGTTAAGTATCTCAACAGTGAGAATGTGGGCGATGTATATACCGAGCGTAAGGCAATATTCGATGTCTATTGCGAGAACGAGCAAGGCGAAAAGTTCATTGTAGAAATGCAGAATGCCTACCAGACATACTTCAAAGACAGATCGCTGTTCTACTCAACATTCCCTATCAGAGAGCAGGCTCCTAAAGGATCCGACTGGAATTTCTGCCTTAAAAAGGTATATGTCGTTGCATTGCTCAATTTCAAGATGAGCGACGAAGCGTTCGACAGTTCGGACACAATCCATACAATAGCCTTGATGGATACTAAGACCAACAAGGTGTTCAATGCCAAGTTGATGTTCAAGTATGTTGAAGTCGGGCGTTTTGACAAGACTGATGAAGAGCTTACATCATTATCCGACAAATGGATGTATGTGCTTAAGAACCTCTCACGCCTCGACAATCGCCCCGTGTCTTTACGTGAAAAGATATTCACAAAACTGTTTGACGCTGCTGCTATTGCCCGCTTCTCTCCTACAGAGCTGCGCGAATACGAAGACAGTCTTAAGGCTTATAGAGACATCAAGAACTCGTTGGACACAGCAAAAGAAGAAGGACGTGCTGAAGGAAGAGAGGAAGGACGCGCTGAAGGAAGAGAGGAAGGACGTGCTGAAGGCATAGCAATGGTTGCAAAGATAATGTACGCAAAAGGCATGGACATTGATGCCATTGCATCAATGACCGGCTTGAGTACTGACGAAGTGGAAAGTCTGTGCCGACAATAAAGTATACAAACTAATTAAAGCCAAAAGAACAACATTATCAGGCATAAGCAACAGACCTGGCAATGTTGTTCTTTTTTATTTACTGTAACTTCCAATTTAAATCATTGCATTGCGTTTTTCTTGCTGTTTTCGTTTTTTATCACGAACTTTGCCATTCGAAAACCATAACTTAATACAAAAAAATGATCTCTAAAAACAAAGCAATCACTCAACTGAAGCGCTTATTGTTCTCGCTTCTGTTGCCCGCTGCAATTACTACAGCCATTCCTTTGCAGGCTCAGACCTGCACATCCAAGTTGCCGCGCCAGCTGCGCATAGCTTCCTACAACATACAGCACGGTGTGGGTATGGACCAGAAACTCGACTACAAGCGCATAGCCGACGTACTGGAGGGTATCAGCCCCGACGTGGTTGCCATACAGGAGGTTGACAGCATGACCCGCCGCACCGGCAACACCTACTCACTTGGCGAGATAGCCGACCACATGCGCTACTATGCTTCGTATGCTCCTGCCATAAGTTTCGACGGCGGCAAATACGGCATCGGCATACTCTCGCGCAAGCATCCCATAAGAACCGTACAGCACGCGCTGCCCGGACGTGAGGAGGCACGTACCCTGCTGGTGGCTGAATTTGACGACTACGTATTTGCTGCAACCCACCTCTCGCTGACCGAAGCCGACCTTATGGCTTCGATAAACATAATCGAGAACGTTGCAAAGAAATACAGCAAGCCATTCATCATAGCCGGCGACCTTAACGCCCAGCCCGATTCACCATTCATAAAGCAACTTGAGAAAAACTTCTACATATGCAACAACAAGGGCAAATCGTGGCCTGCCGACAACCCACGTGAGTGTCTCGACTACATTGCCGTGTACAAAAGCTATGGCGATGTGCGCCGACCGGGACCTGCAGAGAAAGGTTGGAAGCAGTACAGACCATACGTTGGCGAGCCTGCCGTGACGCTTCACTCCGAAGTAGTGAACACTCTCGCCTCCGACCACCGCCCTATCTTTGCCGACATTGTGCTGCCTACCCCCGTCGAAAAGCTGCTTACCACACAGCCATATCTGCAACTTGCCACCCCTACTTCAATGAACGTGATGTTCCAGACCAACAGCGTGTGCCACTGCTGGATAGAATATGGCACCGACACGCAGCATACGCAGCGCGCACGTACCATACTCGACGGACAGGAGGTGTGCTATGACATCGAGAACAACATCAGGCTTGACAACTTGAAGCCCGGCACACGCTACTACTATCGCGTGTGTGCTATGGAGATAATGTACAAGGGAGCCTACTCCAACCACTTCGGTGCCGACACACTGCGCACTCCGTTCTACTCGTTCCGCACTCCTGCCCTCAAGGACGAAGACTTCACATGCCTCGTCTTCAACGACCTGCACGAGCACGGCGAGACTCTTGCCCACCTGAAGAACCTTTGCAAGGACATCGACTACGACTTTGTGATATTCAACGGCGACTGTCTGCCCGAACCGCGCAACCGTGAGCACGCCATAAACATGATACACAGTCTTGCCGATGAGGTAAACGGTGCTGAGAAACCCGTCATCTTCCTGCGTGGAAATCACGAGATACGCAACTTCTACTCGGCTGGAATGCACCACCAGATAGGCTACTACAACGACAAGACCTACAGTGCATTCACACGTGGCAACACCCGGTTCGTGCTGCTCGACTTAGGCGAAGACAAGCCCGACTCGACGCCCGTGTATGGCGGACTTAACGACTTCACACAGCTCCGCAACGACCAAGTGGAGTTTATAAAGAAGGAGTTGGCAAGCCGTGAGTTCAAGTCGGCACGCAATCACGTGCTCATCAGCCACATACCCGTATTCGGCAATACCGACCAATACCGTCCCTGCACCGAACTGTGGGGCCCCATGCTCAGCCGTGCACCGTTCGATGTGGCGCTGGCTGCACACACCCACAAAGCCAAGTTCTATCCTAAGGGCGTTGACGGATGCCGCTATCCCGTGTATGTAGGAGGCGGATACAACAAGAGTGATGCCACAGTGGCAGTGCTCAGCTGCCGTGGCGGCAAGCTCAGCATGCGCGTATTGTCCGACAATCCCGACACACGCTGGACTCTGAACGAATAGCAGCCCTACTCGTCGGCATACATCTGTGCGACGGCGTCGGCAAAGTTCTTCTCGGGTATGCATGCGTTATGGCGCACGCGCAGACGATAGTTGTATATGGTCTGGGGCGAAATGAGATTGAACACCGACTTCTTGAAAGCCTGCACATCGGCTATATATTTCGTCACGAGTTGGTAAACGTTTATGAAGTTGCGGTTGTGATAGGCTATCTCGTCGCGCAACAGGCAGTTGAAATGCTTCTGTTTCGTTGTTGTGGTGTTGTGGTGATAGCACTTAACATTTGACACCTATCATTTCCCAAAAATCAACACTTAACATTTGACACTTAACATCCTGCTTTTCAAAAGGAGTCCTTTTGGCTTCCAAAAGGACTCGTTTTGAAATAGCCATTATTTATACTTGGATTTACTACTCTTTACTCTTCTTGTATATGCCGTCTACAATGGAGTCGGCGAGCGAGATGTTGGGCACGAGGATTTCGTCGCACTTGAGCGACCGTGCTACAAGAAGGAATATCTCGGCAGCGGGTATTATCACGTCGGCGCGGTCGTCCTTGAGCTTGTATTGCTGCATGCGCTCCTCGATGGAGAGCGGTGCCAGCTCGGCATAGAGATGCTTGAGCGTGTCCACGGACAGCGTGCGCGAGTCGCCCTTGGCGTGCGCAAGCTTGAAGAGGCGGTTGATGTTGCCGCCCGAACCGATAATCTTGGTGTCGGGAAACTCCTCGGCATACTTCTCGAGCATGCGGCACATGGCGTTGCGCTCTTCCTGGGTCACGGCTCCGGCAAGCATGCGCAGGGTGCCCACGTTGAACGAGTGGCTCTCTGCCAATATACCGTCGTGCAGCAAGGAGATTTCGGTGGAGCCTCCGCCTACGTCGACGTAGGCATAGTTGCCTACGGTGCTGGCGGTGTTCTCCACGAGGTTGTTGCACAGCAGCTGCGCCTCCTCGGCTCCGGGTATTATCTCCAGACGGATGCCCGTGGCCTTCTCGATGCGCCGCATCACCTTCTTGCCGTTCTCGGCGTCGCGCATGGCAGACGTGGCGCAGGCGCGGAAGTGCTCCACATTGTACAGTTGCATAAACTCGCTGAATCCCTTCATCATGTGCATCATCATGCGTTGGCGCTCCTTCGAAATCTTGCCGAGCGCAAAAACGTCCTTGCCCAGTCGCAAGGGGATGCGGATGAAGAGCAGTTTGCGTATACGTGACGACTCGGGTGCGTTGTCGTCGAAACTCTTT
>URQS01000096.1 GCA_900550035.1 uncultured Prevotella sp.
TGTTTACGTTCCAACCTCTCTTATTCTCCTTTGGCTGCTTTAGAGCTTTATGTTAATGTTGTTAAGTCCATGATTTATCGGTTTTACACAAAAAATCGTTTTATTTTACAAAGGTAGTATTTCATGCAATATTTTGCAAACGATTGTTCTTTATTTTGCATTTTTTGCACCATGTTTTGACAAATTATCTTTTTTTACACATGTTGCTGTACAGCAATCAGTTGCTACGGAGGCTATATTGCTTCCGTAGCAACCAATCATAATTCTGTCACATATTCGTATAGCTTGTTGTAGAACGGATGGCGGGTCATAGTGGCTGCCGAACCGAGAATGATGAGCTTCATTCGGGCGCGTGTGATAGCCACGTTCATGCGGCGAAGGTCGCGTAGGAATCCGATGTCGCCGCCGTCGTTGTCGCGAACGAGCGAGATGAGTATGATGTCGCGCTCCTGACCCTGAAATCCGTCGACGGTGTTGACGGTGATGAGTCGGCGGTAGGGACGCAGGCGCTCACTCTGACGTATCATCTTGCGCAGCAGCTGCACCTGGGCACGATAGGGCGAGATGATGCCCACATCTATCGACTCGTCGAGCACACGCTGACGGCCTATCTTGTCGAAATAGTCGGCAAGGGTGGCGAGCGTGAGTTCTGCCTCGGCACGGTTGATGCGGCCGAAGTTTTCGCCTACGAACTCCTCACGGCCGTCTACGTCGGTGGTGTCGACCCACATCATGGGGCGGTCGTAGTCGAGAATGCCACGACCACGCACCTCGGGAGCCGACTGCACGCGCGAGTTGTAGAAGTAGTCGCTCGAGAATCGCATTATCTGCTCATTCATACGATACTGCACCTCAAGCAGCGTCACCACCTCGGGCTTCTGCTCGGCAATGCGCTCCATGAGCGTACGGCCCAGTCCGCCCTTCAGAGCCATGATGCTCTTCACGGTGGGCGGCAGCTGACAGTGGTCGCCAGCCAGGATGACACGTCCAGCCTTGCGTATGGCTATCCAGCACGCAGCCTCAAGCGCCTGTGCCGCCTCGTCTATAAATAAGGTAGAATAGTGTTCGCCCTCAAGCACACGGTTGGCGCATCCGGTGAGTGTGCTGGCTATGACACGCGCCTCGCCGAAGAGCGACGAGCGTATGCGCAGCTCCAGTTCGGTGGCACGGCTCTTCAGGCGGTCCATCTTCTGATGCCACGATTCGGTGCGTCCGCGTCGCTGCTGTCGCAGTTCGCGTATGGCGTTGCGTATGCTCCACAGCTGCGGGTAGTCGGGATGGGCCTCGAAGCGACGCTCGTAGGTGAACGACAGCATCTTGTCGTTGACACGTGTAGGATTGCCAATGCGCAGCACTGCCACGCCACGGTCGACGAGTTTCTCGGAAATCCAGTCGACCGCCATGTTGCTCTGAGCGCACACCAGCACCTGACTCTCACGGCGCAGCGTCTCGTATATAGCCTCAACCAGAGTGGTAGTCTTGCCCGTTCCGGGAGGGCCGTGTACTATAGCCACGTCCTTTGCGCGCATCACCTCGCCCACGGCGTGCTGCTGCGAGGCGTTGAGCCACGGCAGGCAGGGGGCGTCGAATGTGAAGCGTGACGCAGGAGCCTTAGTATAGAATATGTCGCGCAGCGCTGCCAGACGTCCCGTCTTGGCACGTATCACGCGGTCGAGAGCGTCGAACATCAATCTGTAAGAAGTCTCGTCGAAGAACAGTTGTATGCCAAGAGCCTCCTGGCGCTGCAAGTCGACAATGCGGCCAGAGTCGGGCAACGCCACCACCATGCGGTCTTGCTCGGCATAGCTCACCGTAGCGGTGAACGACATATAGTGTATGTTGTCGCGCCCGTTGGCGTCGCGCTTCATGGTGAAGAAGCACACGGGACGGCCCGGCTCGAAATTGTGCTCAATGTCCGAGCCCGGCTGGCGTGTCACCTCAACCACCATCTGATTGAGCGAGTTGTAATAATTGCGTCCTATGCCGACGGGAAACCACGCATCGCCGCGCCTCGTCTTGCGCTCAATGCCCATGGTCTGCGTCTGCTTGCGAAATTCTTCCTTCTCGTGATTGTATTCAATCTCAAGAAGGAGTCGCTGCTGTTGTAATTGAAGTATTGGGTTGTTCATCACAAGCAAAGTTAACAATAATATTCTGCCTCGAAACACTTAAAATTCAAAAAATACAGCATTTTTTTTGAGGTTTCGCAAAAATGTCGTACTTTTGGAAAAATCCTGAATTATAAAACCTAGAAAACGCTATGGAAAAGAAAATAACACAAGAGAACTTCGAAGAGACCTATGTCGACAGTATCGAGTTGGAACGCATCGACAAGTTTGTGTGCGACGAGATGGCGCGACAGATTCACCGCTACATCAAGGCGATGAAGGGCTCCAAGACTATTATGCTCAAGTTTGAGGAACAGCTCGCCACGCTGACAGTGGAAGAAAAAGAAGAGGCCATAGCACGCTACATCGACCTAAACCGCAAAGTGCTATCAGGACTTGACTTCAAGGTTGTACTCGCACGAGCTATGGCCAACTATTGCGACACGTTCGCTTATCTTATCGAGCTTGTCAACAACAAGCGCAAGATGGTATTCTATCTGAACCGCATACGCGACAAGTACGAACAATATCACGAGGTGTTTGAAGAGAACGGACACTTCGGCATCAAAGACCACAAGGGCAATGTACTTATACCTGCCCACTACGACTTCCTGCGTACACCTTATGTATACGTAGACGACCTGCGCACGCTGCCGGTTATTGCCCAGCGCGACGGCAAAATGGGTCTTATCCTGCCCGACGGCAAGGAGACAGTGGTGGCAGACTTCATCTACGACGATATTTCACTCCGCGACGAGCCTCCTTATTTTGAGGCTTGGAAGGGCGATGAAGCAACACTAATCGAGGCTTAGGCTAGATTAGTGTTGCTTCATTGGTTGTGGTGGTGAGGTGTTGTGAATACCCCTCAACATCTTTTTTCAACGAAGAAAAAAACAATGACTGACGAACAATACATGCGCCGCTGCCTGCAACTGGCTGGCTGCGGCATTATGGGTGCCAAGCCCAATCCGATGGTGGGGGCTGTGATAGTGTCTGCCGACGGGCGCATCATTGGCGAGGGCTATCATCGCCGTTGTGGTGAGGCTCATGCCGAAGTGAACGCCTTCGCATCGGTGCGTCACGAAGACGAGCCGCTGCTCAGCAATGCCACTATATACGTAAGCCTTGAGCCTTGCTCGCACTATGGCAAGACACCGCCATGCGCCGACCTTATTATAAAGAAAGGTGTGAAGCGATGCGTGGTGGGATGTGTCGACCCCTTTGCCAAGGTGCATGGACGAGGCATACAGAAACTGCGCGATGCAGGTATAGAAGTAACCGTGGGCGTGCTCGACGACGAGTGTCGCGAACTGAACCGCCGCTTCATCACCTTCAACGAACACCGCCGCCCGTATATCACACTGAAATGGGCAGAAACCGCCAATCACTTCATCGACAACGACGGCAAGGCACTGGCTATATCCACACCGTTCACCAAGATGCTGTCGCACCGTCTGCGTGCCGAGGCCGACGCCATACTCGTGGGCAGAACCACCGACGAGCGTGAGCATCCGCAGCTCAACACACGCAACTGGGCAGGACCGTCGCCACGACGCATCGTCATCGACAGCAGCCAGCCGGCATTCGAGGGGCTGGACTTCACACAGCCCGTGGTGCCGCAGATACTCTCGTGGCTATACGACGAGCGCTGCCAATGGCTCATCGTTGAGGGAGGAGCAAAGACCCTGCAATCGTTTATAGATGCCGGAGCGTGGGACGAAATACGCATTGAGACAGCACCGCTGACCGTAGCATCAGGTACACGCGCACCGCAACTGCCCGACAATGCACAGATGCACAGTCAGCAGATATACGACGGAAACACCATCCGGGTATTTCGCAACGAAACAAAATAAAACTATAAAAATATAACTAAAACAACAATTATGAAGAAACTGATATTTTCGGTACTCTTATGCTGCGTTGCCATTGTGGCAAGCGCACAGGTACAGCGTCCGAAGCTGGTGGTAGGCATCGTTATCGACCAGATGCGTTGGGACTATCTTTACTACTATTACGACAAGTTCGGCGAGGGCGGAATGAAGCGTCTCATCAACGAGGGATTCTCGTGCGACAACCAGATGCTCAACTACGTGCCTACCGTGACGGGTGTGGGACACGCCAGCATCTATACTGGAGCCGGACCAGCCACTAACGGCATCGCCTCGAACGACTTCCGCGACGGCGACAAGATGGTTTACTGCTGCGACGACCCCTCAGTGCAGGGCGTAGGCACCACATCTAAGGCGGGACAGATGTCGCCCCACTACATGCTCGGCACCACTATAGGCGACATGCTGCGCCAGGCTACCGACTTCAAGGCCAAGGTTTTCGGCGTGGCTATAAAGGACCGTGCAGCCATTCTGCCTGCGGGCCACTCTGCCAACGGCGCTTTCTGGTATGACAAGAGCGTGGCTGGATTTGTCACCAGCTCGTACTATATGGACAAGTTGCCCGACTATGTGGTGAAGTTCAACAAGCAGAACACCATGAAGAAGGGCTACGACCCGAAGGTACATGCCGACGGTGTGACCGTGACATTCGACATGGCTGAGGCAATAATGAAGGCCGAGAAGCTCGGACAGAACGGTACTACCGACATGCTCTGCGTAAGCATCTCGTCGACCGACGCCATCTCGCACCAGACAGGTACTTGGTGCTCGCCGGGCAAGGAGAACGAAGAGGTGTTCCTCACGCTCGACCGCGACATCAAGAAGTTCTTCGACGCTCTCGACGCGCAGGTGGGCAAGGACGGCTATCTGCTCTTCCTCTCCGCCGACCACGCCGGAACCCACAACCCCAACACTCAGCGCGAGCACAAGCTCGTGGGCGGTTCGTGGGACAAGACGGCTACGCTGCGCCAGGTGAACGAGGCTCTGTCGAAGAAGTTCGGCGTTGAGGGCAAGTACTTCAACGCATCAGTAGGCTTCAGCCTCTATCTCGACCACGCCTTCCTCGCACAGAACAATCTCGACATTGAGGCAGTCAAGGCAGCTGCCATAGCCGAACTCAAGAAGGTGCCCGAACTCATCACCGCCGTAGACTACGAGAAGGCAGCCGTGGCTGCTCTGCCGCAGTGGATACGCGAGCGCATCATCAACGGATACTATCCTGGTCGCTCGGGCGACATCTACGCCGTTGTCAAGGCCAACTACTTCGACTGGGCTGTCAAGCCCGGATTCTACGGCTCTACACACGGATCATGGAACCCCGCCGACACACACATCCCACTCATCTTCATGGGTTGGAACGTAAAGCCCGGCAAGACCAACCGACTGACCAATATGGTGGACACCGCACCCACGGTATGCGCCATGCTGCACGTGCAGGCACCCGATGCTTCAACCGGCAATCCAATCGTGGAAGTGGTGGACCAGAAGTAAAAAAGGAAACAGTACGTCTTGAAAGGACAGAAGCATAATATAGTTAGCAGTACGCCCCGAAGGGACAGAGGTATAATATAGTAAGCAGTACGCCCCGAAGGGGCAGAAGCACATAGCCCAGGACGCTGCCCTGGGCTATGTGCTTCTGCC
>URQS01000097.1 GCA_900550035.1 uncultured Prevotella sp.
CAATGCCCGTGTTGCCCGAAGAGGTGAAGAACGTGAAGTAAAAATACAATAAAAGCCCCACCCCCTGCCCCTCCCCCGTAGGGAGGGGAGTGATATGCTCTGTCAATAAAACAACATAAACATAAATAAGAGGGTGTGCATTCTTGCATAGAAGCATAGAATGCACACCCTCAATCGTTTCTTATAATATAGCCTTAATCTCTTCCTCTGACAGACCAGACGCTTGGATTACAGTTTCTATAGGTACTCCAAGAGCCAAAAGGTTGGCTGCTATCTTTTCTTTAGTCTCTTTTTCTCCTTTCGCCATGCCCTCTGCAAATTTAGTCTTCTCTGCAGTTCTTATGGCATTTACTATATCGCGATAGGCGTTGACGCTGTCTTCGTATAGTTTCAGTTCCTGCTTGTCAAATTTGGAGATTTCAGCCTGCTCAAAGAGACGGGTGAACACACGCTCCTGCAGGGCAGCAGGGCGCTGCATCAAGTTGGAGAGATTCTTCAGTACATACATCCATTTGTCGTACATGGTTACGAGTTCGGCCTCCTGCTTGTCGAACTTAGGAATCTCTACATATATATATGTCAGTTTATCGTAGAACACCTCGTGGGTGTCTACCTCCATCAGTTTCACTTCATGGTGCCAGCGTTTGGCATTCTCCAGCCCATCAGCGAAGTTGAAGTTAAGCAAGCCTATGGTGTAGACTGGATTGAGATGGAAGTCCCAATCGCCTCCACGCTGTGCCTGTTCGCGAATGGGGAAGGTAGAATAATATATGGTGCGGTCCTTGAAAAACTCCTGATACACGTTCTGCATCTCCACTATGAACTTCTCGCCCTTGTCGTTCTCACAATATACATCGAATATGGCACGGCGTGCATCGGCACGGTCGCCAAGTTGCTCGGAATTAAGATACGTGACGTCCTGAACGTTCTGCTTGCCGTGAAACATGGCGTTCAGAAAGCTGATAAGCAACTCCTTGTTGAACTCAGAGCCGAACAGGCGCTTAAAGCCGAATTCTGTATGTGGATTGATGTATTTCACTACCATAATGCTGCATTTATTATTCCAATGGCAAATATACAGTATTTTTATGGATTTGCAAACGTCAACAACATAAAATAAACAGACAATGATTGCAAAAAATGGCGGGAACAGAAATCACTTCTGCTCCCGCCCATGTGTTTTTCCCGATTTTAAAAAACTAACCATTTTGAACTAACTATACTAAAACAACAATCTTAATGTCTAATCTTTAACCTATGTTGTATTTGTTTCCTTTTGACATTGCAAAGGTAGCAATAAACGATTTTTTCTGCTTTAATTATTAGTTCGCACAATAGTATTTTTGTTGCATGTAACAAAAATATAACGAAAATCAGCAATTTTATTCGATTTTCTGTATCTTTGTAATAACAAATCAATAAAAGAAACTCAATGAACCTAAAAACTCGTATATTACATAAACTCATGCTCTTGCTCCTGCTTCCGTTGTTTTTGTCGTGTGGAGGCTCTGCAAAGAAACAATATGTCATAGCCGTATCACAATGTTCGGAAGACGTATGGCGAGAGAAACTCAACGAGGAATTGCGCATTGCTGCATTATATTATAATAATGTAGACCTGCGCATCAGGTCGGCTAACGACGACGTGAAACTACAGACCGAACAAATCAACAGCTTTGTCGACGAGGGAGTGGACCTGCTCATCGTCGCTCCGGGCCAGGTGACAATATCACCTGCCATCGACCGCGCATACGAAAAGGGAATACCCGTGATAATATTCGACCGAAGGACACGCTCCGACAAATACACCGCCTATATCGGTGCTGACAACAAGGAGATAGGTTGTACTATGGGCGAATATCTGGCAAGCACACTCACCAGCGGCGGACATATTCTCGAACTATGCGGACTGCCTACGTCGTCGCCTGCCATCGAACGCCGACAGGGATTCGACAGCGTCGTGGCTACCCGACCGGGACTCGAAATCGTGACTCAAGCCTACGCTGACTGGACCGAGCAGGGTGCCTACCGAACTATGGACTCGCTGCTATCGCAGCCACATCCGCAGTTTGACTGTCTCTTCGCACACAACGACCGCATGGCTATGGGGGCCAGACGCGCTGCCCAAAAGCACGGACTCGACGTCAACAAGATACAGTTCTGCGGCATCGACGCAATGCCGCAGAAGGGAGGCGGAATGCAACTCGTCACCGACGGCACTCTCTTCGCATCATACATATACCCCACCCGAGGCGACGAAGTGATGCAGCTCGCCATGAATATTCTGACCAATAAGAAATACAAGCGCGAGAACCAGCTCTCGTCGGCACTCGTGACACGCGACAACGCACGAGTACTGCTCATGCAGAACGACGAAACGGCACGACAGCAGGACCACCTCACCACCCTGCGGTCGCGCGTAGACCAGGCTGCCAGCGATTTCAACACCCAACGAATATATCTACTCATACTCATCGTGTTCGTTGTGCTGCTCATCGTGGCATGCGCCTTCGCCATACGTGCCTACGTAGCCAAGACACGCATCAACCGTCAGCTGCACGACTCTATGCGCAAGCAGAAGGCCATGACCGAGGAGATGGAACGAATGACACAGACACAGCTGCAGTTCTTCACCAACGTCAGCCACGAACTGCGCACACCGCTCACGCTCATCGCCGGACCTGCCGACCAGCTGTTGGAGGACGGCTCTATACGTGGCAACCACCGCTCAATGCTACAGATGATACAGCGCAACACGCGCATACTCATACAGCTCGTGGGCGAGATTCTCGACTTCCGCAAGGTGCAGAACAACAAGGCTACGCTGCGACTCAACCGATTTGCCATCGACAAGGAACTCGCCACTTGGGCTGAAGACTTCCGCGCAGCGGCTGCACGACGCAAGATAACTATCATTGTGATTACGCCCGGTGCTGCCGGCGACGACTCCTCGGCAACTACAGACGAAGACCTCGTCATTGCCGACCGCGACAAGATTGAGCACGTCTACTTCAATCTGATGTCCAACGCTCTGAAGTATACACCCGAGGGAGGAAGCATCACCACCACCGTGGAGCATTCCGACCATCACTTCACCATCACCGTTAGCGATACGGGCAAGGGCATCGATCAGAAGGAGCTGCCCCATCTGTTCGAACGCTTCTATCAGGCGCAAGGCTCTATAGGCGGCACGGGCATCGGTCTGTCGCTCGTCAAGGCTTATGTTGACATGCATCAAGGCACAATAGATGTAACGAGCCAACCCGGCAAAGGCACCTCGTTCATAGTCTGCCTGCCCGACACACAGCCCGGCTACGACCCGTCGAAAGACGTTCAGACCACACCGAGAATTGAGGACAAGAACCTCGTCGACGACAACTATGTGTCGGTAGACATCGACGCCCATGCCGCTACCGAACGCATCACCAATGCCGAGGACTTCGACAGCGAACGCCCGCTGGTGCTCATCATCGACGACAACAACGGCATGCGTGCCTATCTGCGCTCAATACTGAAGGATAAATACAACGTTTCGGAGGCTGCCGACGGCAAGCAGGGACTGGAGAAGGCGTGTCGTGAGATTCCGAAACTGATAATATGCGACGTAATGATGCCCGTTATGGACGGACTGAGTTCACCCGACAGCTCAAACAGAACATGGCGACGAGCCATATACCCGTGATTCTGCTCACTGCTTGCTCGCTGGCAGAACAGCGCGAAGAGGGATACGACACAGGTGCCGACTCTTACCTCACCAAACCATTCTCCGGTTCGGTGCTCCTCTCGCGTGTCGACAATCTGTTGCGCAACCGCACTATGCTGCGCTCACTCTTCTCGGGCGACAAGAAGGAGGAGGCTGCCGAGGAACAGCTCAGTTCGCGCGACCAGACATTCATCGGTCGTCTGCGCGACTCTATACGCCAGAACATGGGCGACTCGGACTTCACCGTTGAGCGACTTGGCGAGGAATTGGGTCTGTCGCGTGTGCAACTATACCGTAAGGTGAAGGCGCTGACGGGTCAGACACCGGTCGACCTACTGAAAAAGGCGCGCCTTGAGAGGGCACGCCTGCTGGTAGAAAAAACTGACAAGTCAATATCCGAAATTGCCTACGAGGTGGGATTCACCGCTCCGTCCTACTTCAACAAGTGCTTTAAGGACGAGTTCGGAGTCAGTCCCGGAGTATTACGAGAGCGGGGCTCTCAGTTGTAATGTTGGGATGGGGAGATTTGCAGTGCATTTATTGAATATAATGGATAGTTGACAAGCCAGTCTTGCTCACGATAAGGCGACATTGATAGACGCATACCTTTCAATCCTGGATTGCGCTCTACAAACACCTTAAGACTCTTTGCCTGCAGATTCTCCTCTGCCTTTACTTCTACAGGGATTATCATCTCTTCATCTTGCAACAAGAAATCTATTTCACCTCGTGAGTTTTCTGCCGACCAATAATATATGGACAAAGATGAATTGTCCTTCAATTGCTGCAATACATACTGTTCGGTCAATGCGCCCTTAAAATCCGAAAATAGCACATTGCCGTCCAAGAGGCTTTGAACCGGAATATTACTCATTGCGCCCATCAAGCCGATATCGGATAAGAACAGCTTAAAGGCAGAAAAATCCTCGTATGCAGACAACGGTAATTGAGCCTTCTTGCATCTGTTAACCTTATATACCAAACCTGCATCCTTTAGCCATTCTATGGCAAGTTCAAAATCTTTAGCCCTTGCTCCCTCCTTTATCGCTCCGTATACGAACTTCTTGTTCTCTTTTGCCAATTGAGCAGGTATTGATTTCCATACCATACGGATACGTGGTACCTCAATAGCAGGCGCATGCTTTGAGAAATCCCGTTCGTACGACTCCAGTATAGCTTTCTGTATGGTTCTTACTCTCGTCAGATTGCCTTCATTGGCAAACGAAGAAACCACTTCGGGCATTCCACCTATAATATAATACTGACGCAAACGCTCCTCGAATTGGTTTCTGAACATTGTTATCATAGACCAATCTTTCGACATCAACACGTCCTTCATTCGACTCTCGCCAATTGCATCCAGAAATTCAAAGAAGGTAAGTGGATACAAATGCATGAAGTCAACCTTTCCCACGGGAAAAGAGTCATTCTGATGCATGGCAATTCCGAGTAAAGAACCAGCTGCAATGACGTGATATTGAGGAGCCTTTTCGGCAAAATACTTCAATGCCGTTATTCCTCTTGGGGCTTCTTGTATCTCGTCAAGAATAATAAGCGTATTCTCGTCTATAGTTACTCCCGTACTCCATTGTAGACTGTTGATGATACGATTTATATCAAAATCATGTGCAAACAACTCACGAAGCATCTCATTGTCCTCAAAGTTTACATATGCACTGTTGGTATAGGCTTCTTTGGCGAACTCTTGCATCAGCCAGGTTTTCCCCACTTGACGAGCTCCAAGCATAATCAATGGCTTTCGATGGTTGCTCTCCTTCCATTGATATAAGTATTTGATAGCACTTCTTTTCATAAGACTCTGATAATTTGGTATTTACGATTACAAATATACATTTTTTATATCAAATACAACAAAAAGTCGTCCTTAAAAGTGTTGTTATTCGCAAAAAGTCGTCCTTAAAAGTGT
>URQS01000098.1 GCA_900550035.1 uncultured Prevotella sp.
AAGATACAAAATACTATGAAACTAAAAAAACTCCCCAGTATTTTTCCACTGAGCCTATTTTTGCCCGTTACATATAATTAAGACAAACTTTTTTCGATTTTAATTTTGTAGTGCGCCCAAATTACACTATCTTTGCATTATTATAGAAACAGTCTTTGCACTATTATATTAAGAATAAGTTAAACATCTAATAAATATGAACAACAAGGAATTGATGAATCTTGCAGCTGACAACATACGTCTGCTCGCCGTGTCAATGGTAGAAAAAGCAAAATCTGGACATCCCGGCGGAGCCATGGGCGGCGCCGACTTCATAAATGTCCTTTTCTCAGAGTATTTAGTATTCGACCCTGACCAGCCCGCTTGGGAGGGTCGCGACCGTTTCTATCTGGATCCAGGTCACATGTCTCCTATGCTCTATTCTGCCCTTGCATTGCAGGGCAAATTCACCATCGACGAGCTGAAGACATTCCGTCAGTGGGGCTCGGTTTGTCCAGGACACCCTGAGCGTGACATCATGCACGGCATCGAGAACACATCAGGTCCGCTCGGACAAGGCCACACATACGCTGTAGGTGCTGCTATTGCCGAGAAATTCCTTGAGGCTCGTCTTGGCAAGACCATGATGCAGCACAAGATTTACGCATACATCTCAGACGGTGGTGTGCAGGAGGAAGTATCGCAGGGCGCAGGCCGTATAGCCGGCTTGCTGAAGCTCAACAACCTCATCATGTTCTATGACGCCAACGAGATTCAGCTCTCTACTGAATGCAACGTCGTAATGAACGAGAACACACGCATGAAGTATGAGTCGTGGGGATGGAATGTACTGGAAATCAACGGTAACGACCCCGACGAAATTCGCGCAGCATTGATTCTTGCCAACAAGGAGACTGAGCGTCCTACACTCATCATCGGCCACACAATCATGGCTAAGGGAGCACGCAAGGACGACGGTTCAAGCTATGAGCACAACGTTAAGACCCACGGTGCACCTCTCGGTGGCGACGCATATACAAATACAGTAAAGAACCTCGGCGGCGACGTTGAGAACCCGTTCGTAGTGTTTGACGACGTGAAGGAACTGTATGCCAACCGCAACGCAGAATTGCGTGAGATTGTAAAGGCACGCCACGCTGAGGAGGCAGAATGGCGCAAGCAGAATCCAGAATTGGCTGCCAAGATGGCCGACTGGTTCTCGGGCAACGCTCCTGAGGTAGACTGGAGCCGGCTGATACAGAAGCGCGACGCTGCAACACGTGCCGCTTCGGCAGCTTGTCTCGGCGTATTGTCGGAACAGGTAGACAACATGGTTGTTTCATCGGCCGACCTCTGCAACAGCGACAAGACCGACGGATTCCTCAAGCATACACACAACCTTCAGGCTGACGACTTCACAGGTGCCTTCTTCCAGGCTGGTGTATCGGAGCTCACCATGGCTTGCGTCTGCATCGGTATGTATCTGCACGGCGGTGTAATTCCGGCTTGCGGAACATTCTTCGTGTTCTCTGACTACATGAAGCCAGCCATCCGTATGGCAGCCCTCATGCGCGTACCTATCAAGTTCATCTGGACTCACGACGCATTCCGCGTAGGCGAAGACGGACCTACACACGAGCCAGTAGAGCAGGAGGCACAGATTCGCCTCATGGAGAAGCTCAAGAACCACAAGGGTGAGGACTCTGTACGTGTTTTCCGTCCGGCTGACGTTGACGAGGCTACAGTATGCTGGAAGATGGCTATGGAGAACATGTCTACTCCTACTGCACTCATCTTCTCTCGCCAGAACATAACATCTCTGCCAGAGGGCAACGACTACGAGCAGGCACGCAAGGGTGCATACGTAGTTGAAGGCTCTGATGCCGACTTCGACGTTATATTGCTTGCTTCTGGTTCGGAGGTTTCTACACTCGTAGCCGGTGCCGAACTGCTCCGCAAGGACGGCATAAAGATTCGTATCGTGAGCGTTCCTTCAGAGGGACTGTTCCGCACACAGAGCAAGGAGTATCAGGAGAGCATCCTGCCTGCCGGAGCCAAGATTTTCGGTATGACAGCCGGTCTGCCCGTAACACTGCAGAGCCTTGTTGGAGCCAACGGTAAGGTTTACGGCATGGAGTCGTTCGGATTCTCAGCACCTTACAAAGTGCTTGACGAGAAGCTCGGATTCAATGCAGAGAACGTATACAAGGAAGTAAAGAACTTTTTGTCTAACAAATAAAACTAATAACTATGGAAATCAAGACGGTAGGCATTGCCTGCGACCACGCAGGATACGCATTGAAGAAGTTTGTTGTAGAATATCTTGAAAGCCACAACATACCGTTTAAGGACTACGGTACATACAGCGATATGAGCTGTGACTATCCCGACTTCGCTCACTCATTGGGCGAGGCAATCACTAAGGGTGACGTATATCCAGGCATCGGCATCTGCGGTAGCGGTGAGGGTATGGCAATGACGCTCAACAAGCACAAGGGTGTACGAGCAGCTTTGGTATGGACACCAGAAATAGCAGGCTTGACACGCCAGCACAATGATGCTAACGTGCTCGTAATGCCAGGACGATTTATCGACAACAAGACAGCCGAAAAAATCATGGACGAATTCTTCAAAACCTCGTTTGAAGGCGGACGCCACGAGCGCAGAGTTGAGAAGATTGACTTGTAAGAACACTGAACAACAGAACACTTAGGAGGGCCGGCTAATGGATGCCGCACCCTCCTATTTTTACATACAAAAATAAACCACATGAAAAAAATCCTAATCTCAGCCTCATTACTTGCACTAACACTGACAGCGGGCGCGCAGGGCAGTTTCATCACCGACAACAGCTATAAAGCCGGTATGGAGAGCCTATTCAGCCAACGCATAAAGACCGTAGGCAAGAAATTCTACAACACACAGAAGGAGAAACTGACTGCCGACGAGCAGGAAGCTCTGAGATTCCTGTACGCCTACATGCCATTGGCAGACGTGACCGACTATCCCACTTCATTCTTTGCCGACAACGTACGCCTGTCGTTCAAGGCACGCAACGAAATGGCATGGGGAAAGAACGTGCCCGAACTGCTGTTCCGCCACTTCGTGCTGCCAATAAGAGTAAACAATGAACCACTTGACGCATCAAGAGCCTACTTCTACAAAGAACTGAAGGACCGCATCAAGAATCTCTCGATGCACGACGCTATACTTGAGATAAACCACTGGTGTCATGAGAAAGTGACTTATCAGCCTGCCGATGCACGCACTTCGTCGCCATTGCAGACACTGCGCACAGCAACCGGACGCTGCGGCGAACAAAGCACATTTGCAGTAGCAGCACTGAGAGCCATGGGCATTCCTGCACGTCAGGTTTACACACCGCGTTGGGCACACACCGACGACAACCACGCATGGGTAGAAGCTTGGGCTGACGGCAAATGGTATTTCCTCGGAGCATGTGAGCCAGAGCCTGTACTAAACCTCGGATGGTTTAACGCCCCTGCCTCACGAGCCATGCTGATGCACACTCGCGCTTTTGGCAACTACAACGGACCGGAGGAAGTATTGTTGCGCACAAACAACTTCACCGAAATAAACCTTACATCGAACTATGCGCCAACCGCAGAAGTGAAATTCGTAGTGAAAGACTCTGAGGGAAAACCGGTTAGCGGTGCAAAGGTGGAGTTTAAGATATACAACTACGCCGAGTTTTACACTGCCGTAGCAAAACAGACCGACGACCAGGGCCGTACTTCACTCTCAGCAGGCAAGGGCGACTTGCTTATTTGGGCATCAAAAGACGGAAAATACGGATACAGCAAGGCTTCGTTCGGCAAGGACAACACTGTGACAATAACCCTCAACCACAGTATGCTGACAGACAAGGCAAAACAATCGTTCGACGAGGAAACATTCAACATCGTGCCTCCGGCTGAGAACGCGAAGACTCCGTACGTAAGCGACGAAATGCGAAAGGAGAACAACCGCCGATTTGCCCACGAAGACTCGATACGCAAAGCCTACACGGCTACATTCCTCACAAAGGAACAGGCAGAGAAGATAAATCCACGAGCAGCGGAATACCTCGTCAAAGCGCGTGGCAACAAGCAGACCATCATAGACTTTCTGGCACGCCACAAGGACAATGAGACACGCGCACTCGGCATACTCGCTACTCTGAGCGACAAGGACCTGCGCGACATCCCGACCGAAATTCTCGAAGACAACTTCACAGCTAAGACCAACCAGCTGTCGCCACGTGTTGAAGACGAGATGATTTCGATACCGTTCAAGAACTATTTCGAGAAGGCTTTTGCGGGCAAGACAGCCGAAATGTTCCGTAAAGACCCAACAACGCTTGTAGCTTGGATAAACAAGAACCTGCGCATAGCACCCGAAGCCAACGCCCTTCACATAGCACAGACACCTGTGGGCGTGATGGAGTCGAAAACCACTGACGAACGCTCACGCGACATCTTCTTTGTTGACGTGGCACGTAGCCTTGGCATTGATGCCCGCAAGGATGCGGTAACTGGCAAAGTACAATATAAGAAAGACGGAAAGTGGATGGACGTGAAGTTTGAGTCGAAAGAGCAGGCAACAGCACCAACCGGAAAACTCGTACTCACATACGAGCCGTCAGCATTCCTCGACGACCCGAAGTATTACAACCACTTCACCATCAGCCGTATTGTGAACGGCTCGCCACAGCTGATGAACTTTGAGGAAGGTCAGGCTGACATGGGCAACGGCACCTGCTGGAGCAATACATTCAGGAACGGCTATTCATTCGACACTGGCACATACATTCTGACTACCGGCACTCGACTGGCAAGCGGCAGCGTACTCGCATCGACACGCGTCTTCAACATCGAGAAAGGCAAGACCACTACCCTACCGCTCGATATACGCCAAGATGTCAACGACATCAGCGTAATAGGTCAGTTCAACTCGGAGTCGATAATCAACAAAGACGGCAAGGACGTGAGCATTCTATCGCAGACCGGTCGCGGATACTATATTCTCGCCGTACTGGGCGTGGGTCAGGAGCCAACCAACCACGCACTACATGACATAGAGAAAGAACGCGCTGCATTCGAAGCATGGGGCCGCCCGGTAGTGCTGCTCTTTGAGAGTGAAGCCGACGCCAAGAAGTTCCAAAAGGACGAATTCGGTTCGCTGCCATCGACTGTTCAGTATGCCATCGACAAGGACGGAAGCATACGAGAGCAGATAGCACGCGAAATGAAACTGCAGAACAAGACACAGATGCCAATGTTCATCATAGCCGACACCTTCAACCGCATAGTATTCTCATCACAAGGATACACTATAGGACTGGGTGAGCAGATGAAGAACGTATTCAAGAAATTATAAATTTGTTAAACTTTACAAAAAATAATCGGCTGCATTTTTATGGTACATAAAATATTAGTACCTTTGTAGCCGATTTAATCCGCCGAGGCTCGAAAAAGTAACAGCACGACGTTGTTCGCCTCTCGGAAAAACCCGTTTATATTATTTTTTAAATGTACGCAATCGTAGAGATTAACGGTCAGCAGTTTAAGGCAGAGCAGGGCAAGAAGCTCTTCGTTCACCACATCAAGGACGCTCAGGAAGGCCAGA
>URQS01000099.1 GCA_900550035.1 uncultured Prevotella sp.
TCGCTTCTTGTACTACTTTATCTGTCTTATGTAAATCTTTTCAAAGAACTCTTTCTTTAACGCTTTTTCGAATACTTTTCAATCTCGTTTTGCTTGAGACATCGTTGTTTCTCAAAAGCGGATGCAAAGGTATGACTTTTTTCCGTTATCTCCAAAACTTTTACATAGAAAATGCACGACTATACCACAAATTTAACACTACTTCACATTTGTAGTTTTAAAATATGAACGTACACATTATGTTATATATAAACATGTACAATTTAGGCATATTTGGAAGAAGAAGGCGTTTAGAAAGAAATTGCAAAATAATCGGCGAAAGATATGTTCAGTTCGAAAATATTATATAAATTTGTAAAAGAAGTTGCTAACCTATAACCCAACCTAATATAAAAGACATGCTAAAAACAACAATTACACTGTTTATATCAGCAATGACAGTCGTATGTTCAGCCCAAACCGAGATAAAACAAACAGCCCCACGCCCCACATGGCAACAATATTTTGACCAGCTGAACGACATTGACGATATGGAATCGAGCAACCTTGAGGAACTGTACGACCAGATGTGCGAACTTGAAGACTCGCCCGTCAATCTGAATAGCGCCACTGCCGACGACATTAAACGCCTGATGTTTCTGAACGCTGCGCAGACAGAAGAGTTGATCGAATACATAGACCGTCATCGTCCGTTGCGCTCCATAGGCGAACTCGCTATGATTAAATCGATTGATCCCATACGTCTTCAGCTACTCATGTGTTTCACATACATTGGCGAAGAGACCGACAAGAAGGGCTATCCCAAATTGGGCGACATCTTGAAATATGGCAAACACGACGTTGTGACTACCGCAAAGATTCCTTTCTATACCCGCAAGGGCGACCGCGACGGCTATCTTGGTAGCAAATACAAGCACTGGACAAGATATACTTTCCGCTACGGACAGTATCTGCAAATAGGTTTACTGGGGACGCAGGATGCAGGCGAACCCTTCTTTGCCCACGGCAACAGCATGGGCTACGACCATTATGCATACTACGCTGTGATAAGAAAACTGGGACGTCTGAAGACGCTTGCGCTCGGACAATACAAGTTGCGCTTCGGCATGGGACTGGCTATGAACACCGGATTCACACTCGGCAAGACCATGGCTGCCACTATGTCAGTGCCCAACAACAGCATTACACCCAACTCGTCGCGCTCGGATGCCTACTATCTGCAGGGAGCTGCCACCAGCATTGAAGTAAGCCGAAATATGGACATTACGGCTTTCGCATCATACCGAAAGATTGACGCTACGCTGAATAAAGACGGAACAATAAAGACATTGCTGAAGACTGGCTATCACCGCACTGAGAGTGAGATGCAACGCAAGCATAACGCCTCGCAGACGACCACTGGCGGCAACATACGATGGCACAGCGGCGGATGGCACGTGGGGCTGACCGGCGTATACACAGCTTACAGCGACTCGCTCAAACCCGACAAGCGACAAGCCTACCGCAAATACAGCCCTACAGGAATACACTTCTACAACACAAGCATTGACTACGGATATATCAATCATCGCGTGAACATCAACGGCGAGACAGCCTTGAACGACAAGGGAGCTGTAGCAACCATCAATGCTATTGCGCTGAAAGCCAGCCAGTCGCTCACGCTCACTGCCATACAACGTTTTTACAGCTACCGCTACTACTCGATGTTCAGTTCGGCATTCAGCGACGGTGGCAAGGTGCAGAACGAGAGCGGTATATACCTCGGTGCAGCGTGGAACCCATCGTCAAGAGTATCGGTCTTGGCATATAGTGACTATGCCTATTTTCCATGGGCACGCTATCTGGTGAGCGAGAAAAGCCATTCATGGGACAATCTGATTCAGGCTTCATACCGCCTGTCGCCACTGCTGACGCTCAACTCACGCTATCGACTAAGGATGCGCGAGGAAGACTATAACGACAAAGAGCTGAAATCGAAGTATCTGATAGACAAGACCGAGCACCGAGCACGCCTGTCGCTGATATACGCCAACACCCACTGGTCGGCAAAGACGCAAGGCGATGCCTCATACGTTGTATACCCTGACGGACTAAGCGGCAAGCCGAGCAGTTTCGGATGGATGGTGTCGCAAAACATGGCTTATACCAACAGCCGGATATCAGCAGCCGCAAATGTCGGCTATTTCCACACCCACGACTACAACTCACGAATATACACCTACGAGAATGGCACTCTGTACACGTTCTCTTTCCCAATGTTCTATGGTGAGGGAATGCGCGGTGCAATGTTGTTGCGTGGCAACATAGGGGCGCACCTTATTATATTATGTAAGGTAGGAGCCACAAAATACTTCGACCGCAACAAGATTTCGAGTTCATACCAGCAGATAAACTCGTCGTGGCAGGCTGATATGGACCTGCAAATAAGGTGGAAAATCTGATGCAAATATAAGACAAGCAGTAAAAAAGTGTTACAAAATAAAAATCGATTATAGAGTTTCGGGAAGCTGTTTTTACCGTCTTTTTATGTGAATTTAGCCACCCCTCTCTTCATTTAAGCCTTCTTTGCCTTCCAACTGTAGCCCTTTTGCATTGTAAAAGGACTACAGTTGAAGAGCAAATGGAGTACAGTTAGAACGTAAAAACCCTCCATTTGAAATGAAATGGAGGGTTTTTATGTTGATAGAAATTTCAACATTCGGCCATAAACCACGTAACGATCTGTGTATAAGCACCTTAATCATACACGCTCAAAACTCAAGAAATTCGAGCCAAAGATTTCTTAATGCGTTTAACTGGCAGTATTGAACGATAGAAAATGCAAATATTGTCATATAGGAATCACAAATAGAGACGATAAAGGGCTACTATATTGAGATTTTAATATTCATGACCTTCACCTTTTATTACGCTCGGACCTTCGATGAGTTCGGGTGTTCCGGCATTGCGATTGACGTCGCTATAGGCACGGCGCAAATCGTCGAGACCGATAGTGAATTCGCGACATACTGGGCGGTCTTTGTCGCGCAGAGTGTGCGAAAAGAGCCATTCGTAGGTCTTGCGAAGATAGAAGATGCGTGCCGGAGCACCATGATTGGCACCTTTGAGCCAATCGTACAAGAGGCGCGTATCGTTGCCATCACGCTTCAGACTCTCAACCACCGTCTTCGACTTGCTCACCGGTACGGCACGGTCGGCTGTGCCATGAATAATCCAGAACGGCAACTGCCCCAATCCGCTTACATCCTTGAGCGACGAGCCTCCACACAACGCCATGCCCGCAGCAATACGGTCGGGATAGGTGGCGCACACGTCCATTGTGCCATAGCCGCCAAGACTCATGCCCAGAACATAGACACGTGTAGTGTCGCAAGCGTAGCGACTCTTCACCCAATCGAGCACATCCATAATCTTCTTAGGACTCCATGCCCCGCCAGGATTCTGCGGAACGATAGTAAAGCGTCGATGTCGCGCCCCTTGACAATGGCGTCAAGCGGACCATACCGGCGCACTCTGTCGAGATTGCGACCACAAAGACTGGCACCATGCAGGAAGATGATGACGGGAGTCTGCTCCTGCGAGTAGAAATAATCAATCGGGGTATATACCCAGAAATTGTAGCCTCCGGGGATGGAATCCTTGACTGCACGCAAAAAGTCGTAAGCCGAAGCTTGCATTGTGGAAACAAGCAACAGCAACATCAACAATATCTTCTTCATATATAGATGTTAGAATAATTAATAGAAACCTTATATTTCAAAAAGGTAATAATAATAACAATAACTATTGCACTTAGTTGAAAATAAATAAGTAACTTTGCATATATATAACATACTATATATGGAAGTAATAAAAACAGAAATAGAGGGCGTGGTGATTATCGAGCCACGCATTTTCAAAGACGCAAGAGGCTACTTTTTTGAGAGCTACTCACAACGTGAGTTCAACGAAAAGGTAGCACCTATTGACTTCTGTCAGGACAATGAGAGCATGTCGTCGTACGGAGTGATGCGCGGTCTGCACTTTCAGCGTCCACCCTTCACACAGAGCAAACTGGTGCGCTGCGTAAAGGGTGCCGTGCTCGACGTGGCTGTTGACATACGCAAGGGTTCGCCCACATACGGCAAGCACGTAGCCGTAGAACTGACAGAGGACAACCACCGACAGTTTTTCGTGCCACGCGGATTTGCCCACGGATTTGCGGTGCTGAGCGACGTGGCTGTGTTCCAATACAAATGCGACAACTTCTATCACCCAGAGGCAGACGATGGCATTTCGATACTCGACAACTTATTAGACATAGACTGGCGCATACCTACCGACAAGGCTATACTCAGCGAGAAAGACACAAAACATAAAATGCTGAAGGATTTCGACTCGCCATTCAGCATTGACGAACCGTTATACTAATAAAAAAGTTGACGAGTAGACAAGTTGCGAGCAGACAAAGCAGCTCGTATCTCGTAAAACAAGCAGCTCGTCAACTCGTTAACTCGTTAACTATATAAAAAATGAACATTCTTGTTACAGGTGCCAACGGACAGCTCGGACACGAGATGCAACGTGTGGCAAAATCAAGCAATCACAACTATATCTTCACCGACGTAGCCGACGGCTACGAAAAACTCGACATAACGAACCTCGAGGACATTCGCGAAACAGTGAAAAAGAACAATGTGGACATTATCGTAAACTGTGCTGCATATACCAATGTAGACAAAGCTGAAAGCGACTACGACACAGCCAATCTGATAAACAACACGGCTGCCGGCAATCTTGCCACTGCCATGAAGGAAGCAGGCGGAATACTGATACACATCAGCACAGACTACGTATTCCAAGGCGACCGCAACACTCCATGCCAGGAAGACTGGGCTACAAACCCGCTCGGCGTATACGGCAAGACAAAGCTGGCAGGCGAAAAGGCTATAGAGGCTACGGGCTGCAACCACATCATAATACGCACAGCATGGCTCTACTCGCAATGGGGCAAGAACTTCGTAAAGACCATGCAGAGTCTGACAGCATCGCACGACACACTGAAGGTGGTGTTCGACCAAGTAGGCACACCGACATTTGCCGGCGACCTTGCCGACGTCATAGCCCACATCATAAACAGCGGACAGACCGACAAGACGGGCATCTACCACTTCTCGAACGAGGGCGTGTGCTCGTGGTACGACTTCGCCAAAATGATATGCAAGTTGTCGGGCAACACATGCGACATCACCCCATGCTATAGCGAAGAGTTTCCAAGTCCGGTGAAACGTCCGCACTTCTCTGTGCTCGACAAGAAAAAGATAAGAAACACTTTCGGCATAAAGGTGCCATACTGGACCGACTCGCTCGAAGTATGCATGAAGCAGCTTGAGAAATAGTTGACGTGTTGACAAGAGACGAGGAGATATACGATATTATATTTAATTATATAAGTAAGTGATCTAAATTATTTATATATATCAGTACTAATATGGTT
>URQS01000100.1 GCA_900550035.1 uncultured Prevotella sp.
GTAAATTAGTGGACATTAATCCAGCTTTAGTGTTTGATAAGAATAAGATAATAGCTGGTGTAAATAGGGATTTGGGCACATCTATAAGCACTATTAATGAAGCCTTTGATGAAGTTTCTAATAAAATAGGTAGCCTAACCCCTTGTCCCTCAATGAATGATATATATATGCCTACCACTAATAAGTGTGCCTTTGTTCATGGTCATTAAGGTCATTAGTCATTAAAGTCATTAAGGATTTCTTATGTAAGGGCCTCGCTACAAACGAGGTCCTTTTTGTGGAAATTTGCTTGCAAAGAGTAATGCCAGTGAGCATGAAATATGGGGTCAGTTCAACTGACTCATCTGGTCGGCAGTCACTCCCGTTATTTCCATTACCGTCGCAGCATCCATACCATTCGCCAGCATTTTCTTGGCAATCTCAAGGCTTTTTTGTTTCATGCCTTCAGCCATGCCTTCAGCCATACCTTCTTCCTTGCCTTCTTCTTTGCCTTTCTGGTATCTGTCATCCAAGAGGGTTCTTTCAACACTTACAGAGTCCCAAAACTTGTCGTAGGCCCGGAGTTCGGCTTCTGTAAAGCCGGAAATCTTAAGTTCCTCAACGGCTTTTTCTATCTCAGGATTGTTAAGCAGGTCGGCGGGAATCTCCTGCGTATTGGAGTTGATTTCTGTGAGAAAACGGAGCCACAATACCATCATGCGCTTGTCGGCGATGGAATGGGGAGTAAACTTAGGGAGTTCGATGAAGGTGAAATGCAAGCCTTCTATCACCTTGTTGCTGTCCTTGTCGTGCACTATACGATAGTTGTGGATGAAATCAGGAGTGTCGTGCTCGAAGATGTCGTTCACAAGATTAAGGGAATACACAGGTTGGAGCTCGCTGTATTTTCCTCCCTTCGTCGCCTGACTCACGTATAGCTTGGATGCGTTGAACAATACTCGCTGTTGGAAAGCGTTAGTCCATTCCATCTGCATTTCCACACAGAATTTCCTGCCTGTAATATCTGTGCAGAGCACATCCACAATGGTATTCTTGTGGCCTTCGAGTTCGGGCACAAGTTCTGTAGGCAGATACTCTATCTCGTGTATCTGCTCGTCGTCGCTGAGCGGCAAGAGAGCGTTCAGGAGACTTATCAGTCGTGCTGGATGATTGCCGAATATCTTCTTGAACGTGAGGTCTGCCTTGGGGTCTAAGTATTTCATAATTGTTGCTTTTCTTTTGACAAAAATACAATTTATCCTTGTATCCTCCAAGAGAATCCATAATTATTTAATCCTCAGTTATTAATATACGATCCAAAATTGTTCTTCTTTTCGGTATCTTGCACTCTGCAGATAGCCTCGTTCCCGTCATATGCGCTTGTTCGTGGTCATTAAGGTCATTTGTCATTAAGGTCATTAAGGATTTTTATGTAAGGGCCTCGCTACAAACGAGGTCCTTTTTGTAGGAGTTTGTGTTTATTATTTAATTATTTTGCTCAATCCCATATGTTGTGGTAGTATGATTTCGTAAGCTAATGGATTGCGTATTCGGAAAAATATGTAACTTTGCAAATAAGCAAGGTTGCATTTCAATAAAAAGGAGGTGATTATGAATACAATAACAATACAGGTTGAAGACCGTAATGTAATGTCAGGACTTATAAAAGTATTGAAGTCCAATATGATGATAAGCTTGTGCTGATTTTAACAAATACAGGTTCTCATAGTGATGTATTTTGATTTATAATAACGTCCCCTTGCTCGATTTCGCGGAGCAAGGGGACGTTATGTTGTTACTGTTCAAATGTTTTTTTGATTATATGTTTTTATTTCGTAATTTTGCAATTGCGGACAATCCGAAAGGTTAAATCCGTAAGATTATAGGCATAAGGAAAAAAGAGATGAAACAACTTAAGGAAAATGAAGGCATAGAGCGCAGTTTGTTGCTTGCAATGGCTGTTATAGCTGGATTGACCGTGGCAAATTGCTATTACAACCAACCTCTTCTGGAGATGATACGTCACGACGTAGGAGTGAGCCAACATGAGGCAAACCTTATAACCGTTGTCACCCAAATAGGCTATGCGCTTGGTTTGTGCTTCCTTATACCTATGGGCGACCTCTACTCGCGCCGACGCATAATAATAGTGAATATGACGGTGGCAGCCGTTATGGCTGTTGTCATAGCCGTAGCCCACAATGTATGGATGATTTGGGGAGCCTCTCTGCTATTGGGAGCCTGCTCCGTAATTCCGCAGTTTTTCATACCTATAGCAGGACAATATTCCGAGAAGGAAAACAAAAGCAGGAATATGGGCGTCGTTCTGTCTGGGCTGCTGACAGGCATACTTGCATCGAGAGTGGTTAGCGGTTATGTAGGCGAATGGTTGGGCTGGCGCGAAATGTTTTTTATAGCGGCTCTTGTGATGGTGCTGTGCATGGCCCTTACACTCAAGATTATGCCGCAGATAAAGAACAACTATGTCGGCACATACGGTGGCTTGATGGCCAGCGTATTTAATATTGTGAAGAGCAATGGGCGCATACGCCTTTATGCAGTACGTGCCGCCTTCAGCTTTGGCAGCATGATGGCCATTTGGTCGTGCCTCGCCTTTCGGTTGGCACAGGCTCCGTTCTATTCTGGTAGCGAGATGGTAGGAACGTTAGGATTGTGCGGCATTGCTGGGGCCATAGCGGCAAGCGGTGTAGGCAAGCTTGTAAGCCGCTTGGGCATAAGGAATATGAGCGTTTATGGAGCTTGCTTGCAGCTTGTGGCGTGGGCAACGGCCTGGCTGTTTGGTGACACTTTCATGGGGCTTGTTGTGGCTATCATATTGGTAGACATAGGCTTGCAATGTCTGCAACTAAGCAATCAAAGCGGCTGCATTCAGGAGATGCCTCAAGCTTCCAACAGGGCCAACACCATCTTTATGACAACATATTTTATAGGCGGCTCCCTTGGCACATATTGTGCCGGTTTGGCTTGGGCTCATAAGGGATGGACTGGCGTGTGTGTGGTGGGAGCAATATTGGCTGCAATCTCGCTCTGCATAACATGTTTTAATGGGAAGAGAATTTAAAAATAATTGCATTATATGATTTCATTTCAAAGTGACTACAACAACGGTATGCTGCCGGAGATATTAGAGGCTCTTGGCAGGACCAACGATGACAAGACTCCTGGTTATGGCTACGACCATTATACAGAGTCGGCAAAGCAGAAGATTCGCAAGGCAGTAGATAACGAGGAGGCTGACGTGTTCTTCCTTGTGGGTGGTACGCAGACCAACACAACGGTCATCGACTCAGTGCTGCTGGGATGTGAGGGCGTTGTTTGTGTGGAGACAGGACATATTGAGGTGCATGAGTCTGGCGCCGTGGAGGCATTCGGACATAAGGTTATCACTCTTCCTTCCGTTGACAGCAAGCTGACTCCTGACACTCTGTCTGCATACATGGACAGATTCTTGGCTGACGAGACGCATCCGCACATGGTGCAACCAGGAATGGTATATATCTCAATGCCTACTGAGTTTGGAATGGTATACACAAAGGCTGAGCTTGAGAATCTGTACGCTACATGCCGGAAATATGATCTGCGTCTGTTTATCGATGGAGCACGATTGGGCTATGGACTGATGTCGGAGGCTTGCGACTACGACTTGCCCTTCCTCGCCAAGCATTGCGATGTGTTCTATATTGGTGGCACAAAGGTTGGAGCGATGATTGGTGAGGCTGTGGTGTTTACAGGTATGAAGGCTCCCAAGTATTTCTTCACCATCGTGAAACGCCACGGAGCTTTGCTCGCCAAAGGCAGAATGCTTGGCATCCAGTTTGACACGCTATTCACTGACAATCTGTATTTTAAGGTTTCGCAACATGCCATCAATATGGCTGTCCGTATCTGCGATATATTCAAAAAGCATGGCATAGCGATAGCCTACGACTCGCCGACTAATCAACAGTTCGTCGTTCTGCCCAAAAAACTTTACGAGGCACTCTCACAGAAGGTAGCTTTTGAGATATGGGAGAGAAAGAGTGATGAGGAGATTGTCTGTCGTTTCGTCACCAGTTGGGCGACAAAGGAAGAGGAACTGGACGAATTGGACCGAATATTGACAACTTTATGCGGAGCTTGCTGAGATGAAGACTGATTGTGGCAGATTTTATTATATATGCCACCATTGCCCGAGCCATAAACCTAAGATTGTGGCTACGGGCAATATTTGAGTTTTTTTGTTTGATAAATTTGTTGGCATTTTCTTTCATTCTTATTAGGATTTTTTCTTAAAAATCCACAACATTCCAATATTTATTGCTAACTTTGCAAACTGAAAATTGCAATTCGGATACTTATAAAGTATTCTACGTAGAGAAAACAAATTGTTTTAATAATTTTATGGATTTTATTTTATTAATCACAGTCATCTTGACGGCTGTTGTATTGGTGGTAGGTGCATACGTAGTTGCAAAGCTCGTAGGTCCTCGTTCGTACAACCCGGTTAAGGGTCAGCCTTTTGAGTGTGGTATTCCTACGCGTGGAACCTCTTGGATTCCAGTACACGTGGGCTACTACCTCTTTGCTATCCTTTTCCTGATGTTCGACATTGAGACACTCTTCCTCTACCCCTGGGCAGTGGTTGTCAAGCAGTTTGGAGCCATGGCGCTTGCGAGCGTAGGCTTCTTTATGCTGGTATTGGTATTTGGCCTTGCTTATGCATGGCGGAAAGGAGCATTGGAATGGAAGTAAGAAAACCTGTCATCAAGAGTATCCCTTACGATGAGTTCAAGGACAATGAGGGCCTTGAGAAAATCGTAGACGAACTCCATGAAGGAGGCGTCAACGTAGTAGTTGGCTCGCTCGACCAGGCTATCAACTGGGGCCGTTCCAACTCTTTGTGGTCATTAACATTCGGTACATCGTGCTGCGGTATTGAGTTCATGGCAGT
>URQS01000101.1 GCA_900550035.1 uncultured Prevotella sp.
TATTAATTAAAACGCTCTTTTGTAAAGTTCGAGAATATCCTCCTCTGTAATGTCGCGCGGATTGCCCGGTGTGCAGACATCGGCGAAGGCTGCCTTTGCGAGACGTGGCAGATCTTCTTCCTTGATACCGAGTTCGGCGAGGTGCTGCGGAATACCTACGCGGATGCTGAGCTGGCGTACAGCATCAACAGCAGCGGCAGCAGTCTCTTCGCGAGTCATGCCCTCGCGGTAGGCGTTCATAGCCTTGGCGATAGTCACATACTTGTCGAGAGCTGCGGGAGCGTTGAACTCCATCACTATCGGCAGGAGCAGAGCGTTGGCTACGCCGTGAGGAATGTCGAAGATAGCACCGAGCGGATGTGCCATGCCGTGAACGGCACCCAAGCCTACGTTAGAGAAAGCCATACCTGCAACATACTGAGCTACAGCCATTCCGTCGCGAGCCTCAGGGTTAGACGGCTCGTTAACGGCTGTCTCCAAGTGGCGTGCAATCATCTCGATAGCCTTAATCTCGAACATGTCGCTCATCTCCCAAGCACCCTTGGTGATGAGGCCCTCGATAGCGTGAGTGAGAGCGTCGAGACCCGTTGCTGCTGTGAGCGAGCGGGGCAGAGTGTACATCAGTTCGGCATCGACGATAGCGATGGCAGGGATGTCGTTAGGATCGACACAAACCATCTTCTTCTCGTTCTCCTCGTCGGTGATTACGTAGTTGATAGTAACCTCGGCAGCTGTTCCGGCTGTAGTAGGCAGAGCGATGATGGGTACTGACTTGTGCTTGGTGTCGGCTACGCCCTCAAGCGAAACGACGTCGGCAAATTCAGGGTTGTTGGTGATGATACCGATAGCCTTTGATGTGTCGATGCTAGATCCGCCGCCGATGGCGAGCAGGAAGTCGGCACCCGACTTGGCAAATGCCTCAAGTCCGAGTTTCACATTCTTTACTGTCGGGTTCTGCTTTATCTCGCTGAACACTTCGTAGGGTATGCCAGCCTCGTCGAGAACGTCGAGCACTTTCTGTGCAACGCCAAACTTGATGAGGTCCTTGTCGGTGCAAACCAATGCCTTGTGCAATCCGAGACGGCGCACTTCGCCCGGCAATTCCTTACGTGCGCCAGGGCCAAAATATGATACTTCGTTTAGGATGAATCTTCTGGTCATAGTAATGTAAGCCCCACCCCCAGCCCTCCCCCGTAGGGAGGGAGTGGTATGTACAGTCTGCTTAAGCTTTAGAATGTACAAGCCACTACGTCACAGGTATAGAGGGTTGTTAGTGAGGCATTAAGATTTAATTGTTATATAATTATTATAAGTGGAAAAGCAATTCACGCCCCTCCCTGCTGGGGAGGGGATGGGGAAGGGGCTTTTCTTTTACTTATAAATAGGTCCGTAGTTCTTGCAAGCGCGGAAGTCGGCACCTTCTTTGTCCATACCGAATGCGTTCCAAGCTGCAGGGCGGAAGATCTGGTCGTCCTCAACGTTGTGCATACATACAGGGATGCGGAGGATTGAGCACATAGTGATGAGGTCGGCACCGATGTGGCCGTAAGAGATAGCACCGTGGTTAGCACCCCAGTTGTTCATCACTGAATATACGTCCTTGAATGCGGGTTTGTCGCACAGACGTGGCACGAACCATGTAGTAGGCCATGTCGGGTCGGTACGCTTGTCGAGAATATTGTGGATTTCGGGGTCAATCTCTACAGTCCATCCCTCAGCCAGCTGAAGCACCGGACCAAGGCCCTTAACGTGGTTCAGACGTACCATTGTGACAGGCATGCCACCCTTAGAGAGGAAGTTTGAAGAGAAACCGCCGCCACGGAAGTAGTCGCGGTTGGCAGGATACCAGGTCGTAGCCTTGAGGCAAGCGTCAATATCCTCTTCTGTCAAATCCCAGAAGTGCTTCATAGTCGGGTTGCCCTCAGCGTCGGTAGCGGCACCTGAGCCGTCGAGAGTAGTAGCACCAGAGTTGATGAGGTGGATGATACCGCCAGCAGCACGGCCGGTGAGCTCCTTGCCAGTAACGCGCTTCACAGCCTCGGGGCTCCAATAAGTGCGCACGTCAGAGAATATCTGTGCACGGCCAGTGAGCAGGTGGTTGAAGAGCATAGCAACACCGTTGCCAGCATCGTTCTCGGTAGCGAGAGTGATAGCCTCGCGCGGTCCGTTCCAGTCGAACGAAGTATTCATGAGAGCCTCAGGATAGTCGCCGTTAGGATAGAAGTCGGTCCACTGGCGCTGGCCCTGGAAACCGCCTGCGATAGCGTTGTGTCCGATAGCCTCTTCCTTGAATCCTATTTCCTCAAGGCGTGGGTTGCCGTGCATGAGGTCCTTCATGATAATCATCATCTTAACGATGAAGTCCCAGTCGGCATCCTTCTCCTCGCGTGTCTTAGCCTTGCCCTGACGGTTGGCAATGTCCTCGCCTTCGTTGCACATACAGTGCTCGCGAGTCCAAGCCATGGCCTTCTTGTACTCCTCGGGATCGTAAATGCCCTCGGTCATGCGGCGGATGATTTCGGTGAGGTCAACGCTCTCGTTGCGCATGCCGAGATACTCCTGGAAGAAGTCGGGATTGACGATACTTCCGGCGATACCCATACAAGCAGAACCCATTGACAGATATGACTTGCCGCGCATTGTAGCCACTGCCTGAGCAGCGCGAGCAAAGCGCAGAATCTTCTCGGCAACATCGGCAGGTATAGAGTCGTCCTCGAGGTCCTGAACGTCGTGTCCGTAGATGCCGAATGCAGGCAGACCCTTTTGGGCGTGTGCAGCGAGCACGGCAGCCAGATATACAGCGCCCGGACGCTCTGTTCCGTTGAATCCCCATACAGCCTTCGGCCAGTGCGGGTTCATGTCCATTGTCTCGGCACCGTAGCACCAGCATGAAGTAACGGTGATGGTAGAGCCTACGCCCTCACGTTCGAACTTCTCGGCACAGGCAGCGCTCTCGCCTACGCGACCGATAGTAGTGTCGGAGATGACACACTCAACGGGCGAACCGTCGCCGTTGCGCAGATTCTCGCTGATAAGTTTGGCTACTGACTTTGCGAGGTTCATGGTCTTCTCTTCAAGACTCTCGCGTACGCCACCCTGACGACCGTCGATGGTTGGGCGAATTCCAATTTTTGGATAATTGCTCATAGTTTTAGGAATTTGTAAATTAGTATGATTTAAGTTATAATGTTAGTTCCTTATTTGATTTGTAGAGTAGTTGTTTGAATCATAGGCGTTTACGAAATTATGAATTTCACGTAACGTAGATTTCATAATGCAAAGATAGCGTTTTTATTTGGATTGAACGGCATAAGTTTGTATTAATTGTATTTTATAATGTACGTAATGGAGGTAGAATATGTAATTTCTTTTTTATGCTTAAAAGCAATTTTGTAGCACTTATGAAAAAAGACGCATAAAAATTTGGCGGAATGAAATAAAATATGTACATTCGTTGACGAAACCTAAATGAGGTGTAAAGATATGGAGATTTACGATTTCTTGGACTACATGCGCTTTGAACGCAGACGCTCGGAGCAAACGTTGACGAGCTATCAGCACGACCTTGAGCAGTATGTCGCCTATCTTGACACTCTCGACGGACATGTGACAGTAGGCACAGCCGACACCGAAGACATTCGCGGGTGGATGGAGATGATGATGGAGCGAGGCAACTCAGCCACATCAATCTGCCGAAGGCTTAGTGCTGTAAGGTCGATGTATAGGTTTGCACTGTCGCGCGGACTCGTCAGTCACGACCCGGCACACATGGTGCGCGGACCTAAAAGGTCGCGCTATCTGCCGCAGTTTGTGCGCGAGGACGACATGGATAGGTTGCTCGATTCGGCAGAGTGGGGCAGTGACTATATAAGTACACGCGCGCGTACTATATTAATACTACTATACGAAACCGGAATGCGAGCCTCCGAACTGACTGGGCTCGACGACAGTTCTGTCGACTTCGATATGGGGGAGATAAGAGTAGTGGGCAAGGGCAATAAGCAACGCGCCATACCATTCGGCGATGAACTCCGTGCACAACTGCAGGAATATATCAGGCAGCGCGACGAACAATGGCAACAGCGGATGGACAAGGCGCTAATACTAAACGACCGTGGACAACGCATGACATACGAACAGCTGCGCAAGCTGGTGGTGATGCAACTCTCGACAATAGGCAATCTTGCCAAACGCTCACCGCATGTGCTAAGACATAGCTTTGCCACGGCAATGCTCAACAACGGCGCCGACCTTGAGAGCGTGCAGAAGCTACTCGGACATAGCGAGCTGTCGACGACGGAAATCTATACGCACACCACATTCGAACAATTGAAGAAAGTTTATAGTAAAGCCCATCCCAGGGCATAACCCTTAAAATCAAAAAAAGGAGGTAACTATGGAAATCAAGATTCAGTCAATTCATTTTGACGCTACTGAGAAATTGCAGGACTTCATCGAGAAGAAGGTTGCAAAATTGGAGAAGACATTCGAAGACATCAAGACAGCCGAGGTACAGCTCAAGGTGGTGAAGCCTGCTACTTCACAGAATAAGGAAACAAGCCTTACTGTGAGCGTTCCCGGACAGACTCTTTTCGTAGAGAAGACATGTGATACATTTGAGGAGGGAGTAGACCTTTGTGTCGACGCAATGAAGGTACAATTAACCAAATTCAAAGAAAAAGCACGTAAAATGTAAAAAAAAAGCCGAAAAGTTTTGGCGAATAAAAAATAAGTCGTATCTTTGCAGCCGTTTTAGAACAAGTCCTAAATCGCGGTCTAACGGCTGCAAGGATTTTGCCTCTTTAGCTCAGTTGGCCAGAGCACGTGATTTGTAATCTCGGGGTCGTT
>URQS01000102.1 GCA_900550035.1 uncultured Prevotella sp.
GTGGAAGACGAATTCTACAAGGCGATTGAAGACCGTGACACGGCTATCATGCAGCAAGACAAAATACTGAAAGAGCAAAGCGAACAGCTCTCGCAGCAAAGCGAACAACTTTCACAGCAAAGCGAGCAGTTGAAGAATATGGCTAAAGCTCTGTCGGCAAGCGGACTGAGCAACGAGCAGATTTCGCAAATGACGGGGATAAGCGTTGCTCAGATTGCTTATTTGCTGGAATGACACATTACCTAAGAACAATTTATATAATAATAGAAAAAAGGAGACTATGGCATAACAAACCATAGTCTCCTTTTTCTATTATATATACTGATTATGTGGTTTACTCAGTGCGGAAGCTCGGGAGGTCTTCCTTGACGAAGTTTGTGATGTAGGCATGCTCGCCAAAGACGTTGGCCTGAGCCATGCGAACATATACATTGGCACTCTTGGCAAAGAGCTCTGCCGAACGTGTAGCGTCTTCGAGGATGAGGAGCGACATGATAATCTCGCAAGTCATGTTGTAGAGGCGGCGTGCGAGGAAGTCGTGCATCTCCTGATCCTGTGCCTCCTTGACGTACTCAAGAGCCTGCTCGTAGAGTTTCACCATCTCAACTACGCGAGCCTTCAGCGGCTTCAACTCATCAGCCACTTCCTTCTCGAGCATCTCCTTGATGATGCCGAGGTATGTACCGTTAGAGATATAGCGGATGGCTGCCACAACCTGAAGCTGTGTCGTACCCTCGTAGATAGAGAAGATACGTGCGTCGCGATACAGACGCTGACACTTATACTCCATGATGAAGCCCGAACCACCATGCACCTGGATAGCGTCGTATGTGTTCTGGTTGGCATACTCAGAGTTCATACCCTTTGCCAGCGGTGTGAAGGCATCGGCAAGACGTGAGTACTTCTTGAGTTCCTGACGCTCCTCGGCTGTGAGCTTGCGCTCGCGCTGAATGTCTTCAAGAGCCTTGTAGATGTCTACGTAGCGTGCTGTCTGATAGAGGATAGAGCGACCTGCGTCGAGCTTAGCCTTGATGCGGGCAATCATATCGTAAACGGCAGGGAACTTGACAATCTCTGTATCAAACTGCTTGCGCTCGCGTGCATACTTCAGAGCCTCGTCGTAGGCAGCCTGGCTTACGCCTACCGACTGTGCGGCGATGCCAAGACGTGCACCGTTCATAAGAGCCATGACGTACTTGATGAGTCCGAGACGTGTAGAACCGCAAAGCTCTGCCTTGGCGTTCTTGTATACAAGCTCGCAAGTAGGTGAGCCATGGATACCAAGCTTGTGCTCGATGTGACGAACAGTAACGCCACCGTCGCGCTTGTCGTAGATGAACATTGACAGACCACGACCGTCGCGTGTGCCCTCCTCAGAGCGTGCAAGCACGAGATGGATGTCAGAATCACCGTTGGTGATGAAACGCTTAACACCGTTCAAGCGCCATGTGCCGTCTTCATCCTGAGTAGCCTTAAGCATAACGCGCTGAAGGTCGGAACCTGCGTCAGGCTCGGTCAAGTCCATTGACATGGTCTCGCCTGCGCAAACACGCGGGATATACTTCTGGCGCTGCTCCTCCGAACCGAACTCGTAGAGAGTCTCTATACAGTCCTGAAGCGACCAGATGTTCTGGAAGCCTGCGTCTGCACACGAAACAATCTCCGAAGCCATTGAGTACGGAGTGATAGGCATGTTAAGACCGTTGTAGCGGCGAGGCATAGAGATGCCCCACAAGCCAGCCTGACGTGTAGCCTCGATGTTGTCGTAGGTCTTCGATGCATAGTGCATGCGACCGTCTACGAGGTGCGGACCCTCAAGGTCTACATCCTCCGAGTTAGGCTCGATGATGTTGGCAGCGATGTCGCCGGTAATCTCAAGCACACGCTTATAGTTCTCGATAGCGTCCTCGAAATCTACGGGCGCATCCTCAAATTTATCTTTGTCGGCGTAGTTGCGCTCCTTGAGTTCAACGACGCGCTGCATTTCCGGGTGATTAAGATAGAAATCGTACTCCGGATGGTCTGTATAATAGTTAGCCATTTTTGTTTTATTTAAGGAGTTAATGGAAGTTAATGGAAGTTAGCTCGCGTTGCGAGCGGAAGTTAACGGACAATACCTTTATTTATTAAGGATACTTCCGACGATTCTATTGCTGTTTTAAGGCGTTGTCGTTCATTATACCTTTGCAGTAGGCATTTAGGTACCAACTTGTTTTGTTTATAAGTGATTCCATTTCTACAAACACTGACTCATTAATATATCCCAAATCCTTAGAAAGAATAATGTAATATCTACTCTCTTCCAAACTTCCTTGGGCAATATTCATAAATCGGAGTTTATCTGCTTTACCCAGTTTTTTGTATCCTTCTGCAATATTAGCGGGTATAGACACTGCTGCACGTTGAAATTGCGAACACAATCCGAATTTCTCATATTCAGGAAAGCTTCTTGTAATGCAGTATACCTGCAATACAAAAGAATGTGCAAACTGCCACGCTTTTATTTCTTTAAATGAATATGTCATAAATTCAAATTGTCAGTACATTTGTCCGTTAACTTCCTCAGCCGCAGGCTGAATAACTTCATTCTAACTTCTAATAACTCCCAACTATTTATTGTTCGCTTTATAGTACTTGATGAGTTTCGGAAGCACCTCTTCAACAGTGCCGGTGATGACGTAGTCGGCAATCTTGTTGATAGGAGCGTCGGGGTCGTTGTTCACAGAGATGATGATGCCTGAATCCTGCATACCAGCGATGTGCTGAATCTGACCTGAGATACCGCAGGCGATGTAAACCTTCGGGTGAACAGTCACACCGGTCTGACCAATCTGACGGTCGTGGTCGCACCATCCGGCATCAACAGCAGCACGGCTTGCGCCTACCTCACCGTGAAGTTCCTTAGCAAGCTGGAAGAGCAGGTCGAAGTTCTCCTTCGAACCTACGCCGTAGCCACCTGCCACAACGATGGGAGCACCCTTGAGGTTGTGCTTAGCAGCCTCAACATGACGGTCGAGCACCTTTACTACATAGTCAGCCTCGGGAACATACTTGGCAACGTCGGCATATACAACCTCGCCCTTTGCCTCGCCCTCGTAAATGGCCTTCTGCATCACGCCGCTACGTACGGTAGCCATCTGCGGACGGTGGTCGGGATTGACGATGGTAGCCACGATGTTACCGCCGAATGCCGGACGAATCTGATAGAGAAGATTGTCGTAGTGAGTGCCGCTCTTCTTGTCGTCGTAGTCGCCAATCTCAAGCTCTGTACAGTCGGCTGTCAATCCGCTGGTGAGCGATGAAGAAACGCGCGGACCGAGGTCGCGACCTATAACTGTAGCACCCATGAGTGCTATCTGCGGCTGCTCCTCCTTGAAGAGGTTGACAAGAATGTCGGTGTGAGGAGCTGATGTGTAGGGGAAGAGTCCCTCAGCGTCGAATACAAAGAGTTTGTCGACACCATAAGGGAGTATCTGATCCTCCACCTTGCCCTTGATGCCAGTTCCGGCAACGATGGCGTTGAGGTCGACGCCAAGCTGGTTGGCAAGCTTACGACCCTTGGTGAGAAGTTCCTGAGACACTTCCTGTACCTGAGTGCCTTCTATCTCGCAATATACAAATACGTTGTTCATTATCCAATGATTTTTTCGTCCAACAATTCCTTGATAAGACCCTCGATGTCTGCGTCGCAGCCTGTGAGTGTCTTGCTTTCCTTAGCCTGGAACACGATGTTCTTGACAGCCTTCACCTTAGTAGGTGAACCGCTCAAACCGCACTGCTGCGGGTCGCCATCAACATCGGCTACTGTCCACTGGTTGAGTGTGAGATAAGGACGCTCCTCATAGAGGTAGTTGTACTTATTCTCCGAATTGCGCTCCATAGGAGCTGTGGCACGCTTGTACTTCATCACGAGCTTGGCATTGGCCGGACGGCACGGAGCGGCAGAACCTGTCACTGTGACAACGAGCGGCATGGGAGCCTCAACTGTCTCTACGCCACCATCAATGTGACGACGGATTGTGAGCTTGCCGTCCTCGCACTTGAGTATTTCCTCAGCATATGTCACCTGCGAGAGACCGAGCTTCTGAGCAACCTGCGGACCTACCTGGGCTGTATCGCCGTCGATAGCCTGACGACCACCGATAACTACGTCTACATCGCCAATCTTCTGGATGGCTGTAGCAAGAGCATAAGATGTGGCGAGGGTGTCGGCACCGGCAAAGAGACGGTCGGTGAGCAACCATCCTGTGTCTGCTCCACGATACAATCCCTGACGGATTACCTCAGCAGCACGGGGAGGACCCATTGTCAATATACCTACTGTTGAACCAGGATTCTGCTCCTTCAGACGCAGAGCCTGCTCCAATGCGTTCAAATCTTCTGGATTGAAGATAGCCGGCAAGGCCGCACGGTTGACAGTGCCTTCGGCTGTCATTGCATCCTTACCGACATTTCGTGTGTCGGGTACCTGCTTGGCAAGTACAACTATTTTCAAACTCATATATTAATAAATTATTGTAATATCTAAGTTGCAAAAGTAATAACTTTATGTTACGCAGCCAAATATACGGCTCAGAAAATGCCATTTACGCATAACAAAATTAACCTTTATTTTAGCTAATGCGTTCATTATGATATGTAAAAAGGTAGGCTTCAATACCTATTGTACCAAAAATTATAGCTAACTTTGCAGAGTTTTTTCAATAATAACAAAAGTACTGAACTTTCGCAAGTTCAGAGAATTCAGTAGTTAAAGGAGTTAAGAAGTTAA
>URQS01000103.1 GCA_900550035.1 uncultured Prevotella sp.
CTTTTGCCCTTGCAGGGCGTTTTGCCATTTTCAATCCGTACACCCAAGGCGCTGCTACGGGCATACGACTTATTTTATTGCTTTGAGCACTTGCTCAGCAATGCTTTTCATTCCCTTTATCGATGGGTGTCCGCTCTTCTTGTCAATGTCCTTGAGTTTGATTACGGGCACATCGTAGTGGTGGCATACTTCATCAATCGATTTGTTGATGTCGGCTTTCAGTTCGCTGTTAAGGATGAAGTAAACGTCGACGTTGGGATAGTACAGGCGTATGTCGTTGAGCATCTTTGCCATGGCAGGACGGAAATAGTAGAGGTCGGCACGTCGCCAGTCGCTGTACTGATATTCGCCCATCTTCACGCCAGCCCATGAGTCGTTGGTGGCTCCGCAGATGAGTATGATGTCGGGATTGCCCAGATTGCGGCATCGGGTCACGAACGAGCGGTCGCTGAAGTCGGCGTCCTTATATCCTGTGTTGCATATTGTGGCACCCGAGTAGGCGTTGATCATCCCCATCTTGTAGCCTCCCTGCTTTATCACTTGCCACCACCATGTCTGCTCTACGCGCTCCACGTCGGTCTGCTGCTTGTTGGCAGGCGAGTAGTACCATATAGCGTTGCCTTCGGGTATGAATCCCTGGAATGTAGAATACGAGTCGCCCAGTACGGCGATTGTCCGGCGCACCTGTGCCGGAGCCTGTACAAGCACGAGCATGAGCAGGCAGAATAGTGTAATTGTCTTTTTCATTTGCTGTTTGTTTTTAGTTATTATTGTTGTTCTTTTTCTTCGTCTACACCCAGACCGAACAATGCGAAGTCGCCCCTTGTCGGGTCGTCGGGGAAAATCTGGAGCATAGCATCTGTCAGCCGTCGGGCTGTCGACATTGATGCTGTGCGACTGTTGAGCAGCCCCATTCGCATGCTCTCCTGCACAACGTGTGTGTCGAGTGGCATGATGAGCGAGCGTCGGCTGATGATGTCTGCCCACAATCCGAGGTCGACGGGCGATTCTGACCGCACCATCCATCGCAGAAACATGCACACGCGCTTGCATGCCGAAGTGGTGTTCTTGGGCACTATCTTGCTGGCCCCACGCTCGGCAAAGTATCGGCAAATAGCTTCGACTGCCTCAATGCCCGTTGTTGCATAGCTTGCTACATAAGCCTTCATGCTGCCGTAGCGGTTGAGCATGCGGCTATAGGCAGCCAGCAGGCAGCACATGTCGTGCCGTGTGTACAGGCGATAGAAGCATTCGGCGGTGTCGGCTATGTCGTTCTGCCATTCGCCCGAGCGCACCCAGCGGTCAACATCGCCCCCCGAAGCGTCGAGCACGAACTGTATCTTGGGAAAGAACTGCTTGCGTGAGCCGTAACTCAGGCACGAGGCTATGAAAGCCATTGCCTCCTGGTTGGTGGCTCCCGTCACGCGGTGCATGAACGAGCTTGGGTCGGCGGCGAGAAATTCTGCCGTTTCGTATTTGTCGGCAAGCTGTCGGATGCGGCTTGCGAGTTGCTTGTCAATGTTAGGATTCATTTCTTTGTACGTAGAATATATTGGGTTGAATGCAGGTGTAAAGTTACACCGAATTATTCTATCTGCCAAACAACTGGGGGCTTGAATAGTTATGTTTTATAGATAGTTGGCAGAAATGTTGGTCGGATGAACTAAATTATGTAAATTTGCACGTATGAGAATAGACATAATAACCGTATTGCCCGAAATGCTTGAGGGCTTCGTAAACGAATCGATACTTGCCCGTGCCCAGAAGAAGGGTCTGGCAGAAATTCACCTGCACAATCTGCGCGACTACTCGGCTGACAAATGGCGCCGTGTAGACGACTATCCGTATGGCGGATTTGCAGGTATGGTGATGCAGTGCGAACCCATCGACCGCTGCATATCGGCTCTGAAGGCAGAGCGCGATTATGACGAGATAATCTACACTTCGCCCGATGGCGAGCAGTTTGACCAGCACATAGCCAACGACCTTTCGCTCAAGGGCAACATCATCATACTCTGCGGACACTACAAGGGCATTGACCAGCGTGTGCGCGACCATCTCATCACTCGCGAGATAAGCATCGGCGACTACGTGCTGACGGGTGGCGAGCTGGCTGCAGCAGTCATGGCAGACGCCATTGTGCGCGTTGTGCCAGGTGTGATAGGCGACGAGCAGAGTGCGCTGAGCGACTGCTTCCAGGACGACCTTCTCTCGGCTCCTATCTACACACGCCCTGCCGACTACAAGGGATGGAAAGTGCCCGACATATTGCTGAGTGGTAACGAGGCCAAAATCAAGAGCTGGGAAATGGAGCAGGCTATGGAACGCACCAAGCGTCTGCGTCCCGACCTGCTGGAGAAGTAAAAGACACTCAGAAAATGATAAATAAGCCGTGGCACGGAGTAATGGATCAACCCGTGTCACGACCCTCCTTTTGATCCGCATCTTAAACCTTATGGAACAATTAAACCAAAACACACAGCCCCAGAACGACAATCCAAAGATGCCTATGCCAAATAACAATATGGTTATGGCGATAATCTGCACCATCTGCTGTTGTCTGCCACTCGGCATCTACGGCATCATTAAAGCTGCCAAAGTGAACGGCCTGTACATGGCTGGCCTGTATGATGAAGCAGTCAATGCTGCCAACGAAGCCAAGAAGTGGAGTCTTATCGGCATTATAGCCGGATTGGTGATTCAGTTAATATACTGTGGAGTCTATGGATATGCAGCCTTTGCATCTCTTTAAGAACAAATACATTTATCTCGCATTAGCTTTGGCAGTCGGATTGGTGCTTTATCGTTTCAGTCCGACTGCTTATTGGTTTTGGCCTAAATGTCCCGTAAAATTGATTACAGGACTGAGTTGTCCTGCTTGCGGCATACAGCGCTTTGTGCATGCGATGACTAACGGAAATGTGCGGGAAGCTGTTTCTTACAACTACTATCTCATTTATGCCCTGCCTTATACTTTGTGTATTGTTGTGGCTTATTATCTCCCACAATCGCGACTTAAAGACCGTATGAAAGAGATATTTGAGGGGAAAATAGCAGTTGGACTGTATGTCATAACGTTCTGCGTATGGTTTGTCGTAAGAAACATACTTGAAATATAAAACCACAAAACAGAAAATATAAAACCACAAGACTATGGAAAAGAATCAAGCAAGCCAGCTTATTGCTGTGTATGGTGGACGTTATCCCGAATATGCGCTTCGCGACATCTACACACAGCTTGAGAATATGGATTTTTCTGAAGCATCCATTCGTATGGCACAGACTAAAGACCCTATAGTTGCTCTTCTTATATCTATCTTTCTCGGACAATTCGGCATCGACCGCTTTTATATAGGAGATACTACGATGGGGGTACTGAAGCTGATAACATGCGGAGGCTGTGGCATCTGGACCATCATCGACTGGTTCATGATAATGGGAGATACAAAAACCAAGAACTATAATAAATTCAACGAAATATTCTAATTATAATTAAATGAACAAATCAATTCTTTCGGCAATTGCTCTTGCTTTTGCCTTTGCTATGCCCGCTTCTGCTCAGGACGGACTGCTTAAGAAATATGCACAGCGACTGTCTACTCCACGACATTATGTGTGCTATCGTACTAACGAGAAGATTAAGATTGACGGCAAGCTCAACGAGAAGTCGTGGGCAAAGGCTGCCGACACAGAATCGTTTGTCGACATCAGCGGCGACGGATTTCCCAAGCCTATTTACGACACCAAGGCCCGAATGATGTGGGACGACGAATATCTGTACGTGTCGGCTGTGATGGAGGAACCCAACATCGTGGCTAACCTGACGCAGCGCGATACTATCATCTATCACGACAACGACTTCGAGGTGTTCCTCGACCCTACTGGCGACGGACAGTGCTACTTCGAGATTGAGAACAACGCACGTGGCGTTGTGTTCGACCTTATGCTCGACCGTGCCTATCGTTCGGGCGGCAACTTCTACGTTCAGTGGGATTGTCCGGGACTGAAGCTCGCTGTTCAGCACGACGGAACGCTCAATAAGCCTAAGGACAAGGACCGCTCATGGACTGTGGAAATGGCCATTCCGCATAAGGCAATTACACGCAACTTCACCAATCCGCTTGTTGCCGGAAACATCTGGCGACTGAATTTCTCACGTGTGGAATGGCTGAAGAAGGGCGGACCTGAGGAAAACTGGGTGTGGACTCCTACTGGCGAGATTAATATGCATGCGCCTAATCAGTGGGGATTCTTGCAGTTCTCTGACAAGGTTGTAGGCACTGGCACCGACGAGTTCCGCTATCCGTACAACATGGAGGCATACAAGTTGCTCTGGGCAATGTTCCATGCTCAGTTTGAGAAGCGTGAGAAGACCGGAGCCTACACCAGTTCGCCAGCCTCGCTCGGATTGACTGATGCCGACCTTGCTACATTGCCGAAGGGCAGCAACGTAGAGCTTGAGGCCACAACCACACAGTTCACAGCCAGCGTTCTTGTTGGCGGAACAGGCAAGCGCTATGTGGTAGACCAGAACGGAAAGTTTGAAGTGAAATAAAAATGAACGTCGGATATTAATCTGACGAGTGAAAATAAACGAGAGTGTGTCAAAATAGAAGTTAAAAGAAGTTTGGGCTTCGCCCGAAGTTAACA
>URQS01000104.1 GCA_900550035.1 uncultured Prevotella sp.
TTTATCAATCAGTTATAAAATACGTATTTTTTGAGTGACGAAGTCAGGAAAAAGCCTCCGTTGCATTGCAAATGTAGTCCTTTTGGAAGCCAATGGGACTACTATTGCAATGCAACGGAGGCTTAAAAGAAGAGCAAAAGTGGTCCTTTTGCAACAAAAGGGACTACTTTTTGAGCTTAAAAGATTACACACTTACGCCCTCAACATCATAACATGTTGGGTATAAGCAGTATATCGCTGCACACTCAAAACTCACGAATTTCGAGCCAAAGATTTCCTTGTGCGTTCAACTCACAGTTTTGAGCGTTTGAAAATGCAAATATTGTTATCGTAATGGAACTTGAGTTCCAGCATAAATTACATTACGCCGTCTTCACGGAGCTTAACCTGCCACTTCCAAGCAGAAGCGAGCACGTCGTCGAGCTTAGCCTCTGCCTTCCAGCCAAGCACCTTGTTGGCCTTGTCGACATTGCCCCAGATCTTCTCGATATCGCCCTCACGACGCGGACCGAACTTCCAGTTGAGCTTAACGCCAGTAGCACGCTCGAATGTGTTGACGATTTCGAGTGTTGAGTTGCCCTTGCCAGTACCTACGTTGAAGAATTCAAGCGGCTCTGTCTCCTGATCGAGCACACGTTCATCGCGCAAACGTGAGCCTTAGCCAAGTCAACTACATAGATGAAGTCGCGGATACATGTTCCGTCAGGAGTATTGTAGTCGTTGCCGAAGATTGTAAGCTCCTTGCGGATGCCCATAGCGGTCTGAGTTACGTAAGGAATGAGGTTGTTGGGCACACCGTTAGGCAACTCGCCGATGAGTGCTGACGGGTGAGCGCCAATCGGGTTGAAGTAGCGCAGAACGATACTCTTGATGTTGGCACCGCTGTGGATGTAGTCGGTGATAATCTGTTCGTTGATCTCCTTGGTGTTGCCATAAGGTGATGTAGCCTTCTGGTGAGGGCAGTCCTCAGTAACGGGGAGGTTCTCGGGCTTCGGCTGACCATAAACGGTGCAGCTTGAAGAGAAGATGATGCCCTTGACATTATACTTAGGCATAAGCTCAAGCAGATTGACAAGCGAAACAACGTTGTTGCGATAGTACATCAGCGGCTTCTGCACGCTCTCGCCTACGGCCTTAGATGCTGCAAAATGGATGATGCCCTCGATGGCAGGATACTTTTTGAATACAGCCTCGGTAGCGTCAAAGTCGCGAAGGTCGACCTGCTCAAAAGCGGGACGCACGCCTGTAATCTTCTCTATACCATCGAGCACCTCAATCTTTGAGTTAGAGAGGTTGTCGACGATTACTACTTGATAGCCTGCTTCGATGAGTTCGACAGTGGTGTGTGAACCAATGAAACCGGTACCACCGGTCACTAAGATAGTTTGTTTCATAACTTTTAATTTTATAGTTGATAAATGGTTTTTTATGATTGGGAGAGGGTGTTGTGTCGAGATGACACTATGCCTTACCGTAGCGTCGCGGTTTGCAGTATCTGTCGACGAATGGGGTGAGTATATTCATTATGAATATAGCTATGAGCATTGCGTTGCGACTCTCGCCTTGCATATGCAGGTATACGGATATAGCTGCTATAGCAATGCCATATACAATCTTGCCAGGGTGTGACATTGGCGACGTGGTGTAGTCGGTAGCCATGAATACAGCTCCAAGCAACGTTCCGCCACCGAGCACCAGACTGAGCGGCTGTACGCTGTCCGTACCCGTTATTGCCAATATGCCTGCCAACACTATTGTGGTGAGGATAATGCTGAGAGGAATGTGCCATGTAATGATGCGCTTCCACAGCATAAAGGCGAGGCCAAGCATTATTGCCAAGGCAAAGAGGTAGGGACTCTTGGCACCATAGCCCACACCAGGCGTGAGCACCGAACTACCAGGACACAGAAGCGCAACACATACGCCTACAATGGCTGGATTGACGCTATTGCGCCCAAGTCCGCCAAAGGCAAACTTGCCCAGACCAATTGCCCCGACCGCTCCAAGGGCTACTGCCCAAAAAGGAGTTCGTGCTGGTAGGCAGAGCGTCATTACGAGGGCGGTGATTACGGCTGTGCCATCAGCAAGAGTACACGGGCGGCGCATCAGATAGCGGGTTATGACCCACTCCACCAGCAGACATGACAGCAGACTGTAACAGCCCAAGTATATTGCATTGAGACCGTAGCTGAACACTGCCATCAGCAAGGCGGGCACAAGGGCGAAGATTACGCCGTACGTATTGCGCTTGATGCAGTCGCCGCCGTGCATGTGTGGCGAGAGCGATGCCATTCCTTGCTTGCCCGTGCGGATGTAGTCGAGCAGCGGACGATAGGACGGACATATGAACTGGCACGAGCCACACTCTATGCACGACGTTATCTGTTCGCGCTCTGCCAGTTGCCGCTTCTTGAGCATGGAGAGACGGGCGAGCAGATAAGGTTCGAGCCCCATTGGGCATGCATCGACACACTTGGCGCAACGGATACACGGTTCGGGCGTATGGCGATGTGCCTCGCGGCCACTCATAATGGTAAGACCTGCCAAGCCCTTCACCACCGGAACGTCAAGCGTATCAAGCGAAACGCCTCTCATCGGTCCGCCCCACAATATCTTGTTATCGCTGACGGGCAATCCGCCACAAGCATCAATCAGCTGTCGGATTGGAGTTCCTATACGTACAAGGAAGTTGGCAGGATGAGCCATCTCCTTGCCCGACACTGTGACATAACGCTCAAAGAGAGGTTTATGCTTCATCACAGCCTCATACACGGCAAAGGCTGTTGCTACATTTATGACGATGGCACCGACATTGGCTGTAACAGCCGGTGGCGCTGGCACCTGCCGATGCAGCACAGCATCTACAAGTTGTTTTTCGCCACCTTGTGGATATTTCGCTTGAAGCGGAACAATCTCTACACGGTCGTCGTTGGCTGCCTTCTGCTGCATCAAGGCTATTGCCGAGGGCATGTTGGCCCCAATACCGATATAGCCACGCTCCACTTTAGCCGCACGCATCAGCAGGTCGAGACCTACAAGCACTTCGTCGGCACGCTCCGTCATCAAGCGATAGTCGGCAGTAATATACGGTTCGCATTCTACACCATTTAGTATCACACACTCTGCCTTGGTGTATGGCATTGTGGTGAGTTTAACGTAAGTAGGCATTCCTGCTCCACCCATACCCGTCACTCCAGCCCACTTGATACGATTGATTATCTCGTCGGGGGTGAGTTCAGTATGCTCGGCAAGAGTTTCAAGATTATTAGAGCGGTCGATACCAGGCTCCCACTCGTCGCCTTCCACATTAATAACAATAGACGGTCGGGCATTGCCAGCCTCGTCGGAGACAGTGTCTATCTTGAGCACTGTGCCCGACACCGAGCTATAAATAGGTGCGGAAATGATTCCACCCGCTTCGGCAATGAGCGTGCCAACCTTCACAGCATCACCCTTCCTTACCACAGGTATGGCAGGATCGCCAATATGCTGCGACAAAGGAAAGACGGCCTGCTCGGGCAACTCCGCCTCAATGGTAGGCACATCAGCGGTAAGCTTGTTGTCTGCGGGGTGTATACCTCCTATTCGGAATGTCTTCATTGTATCAATATATAATGTGGTGGTGTCCGATTTTTACTTTTAGAATTATGCAAAAGTAATACTATTAAACGGAACGGCAAATAAAAATGTTAATATTTTCTCCTTTTTTGTTTGCCTTGTCAACAAAAAAGACGTACATTTGCACATAAACAAGCCATTGACACGCCTACACCAAGGCGTATAAATGGACACAAACCTAAAAGTCAGAACCAAAATGATAAAACCATCAGAACAGACAACACAGCAGATTGAGCGTTTTCTGAAGAAAATAGCCCAGAAGTTTCCCACCAACGACGAAACCTCGGTATTAACCGACATCCATGTGCGCGTGTCGCAAGAAAGCGGTGAGATGCTGGCTTTCGACGATGACGACAACGAGATTACACGCTGCGTGGTGGAACAATGGATAGGCAATAACGACGAGGACTTCTACGACTCTGTAGAACGCATTCTCAACAATGCCATGAATGCTTCGGCTAAGGCTATTGAAAATCTCGGAATACTGAAGCCATACAGCTTTGTTCTCGAAAACGACGAAAAGGAGAACATAGCCGAACTCTTCATAGCCGATGACGACACTGTCATCATCGGCAAAGACCTCATGGAAGGTCTTGACAAGGATCTCGACTCGTTCCTCAGCGATTTGCTAAAAGAAAATTAGGAATTAGGAGTTAGGAATTAGGAATTAATCGCCTATGGCGATTTAAATAAAATAACTCGCTCTAAATTGGACTTTGATTGAAAATCAAGAAGTTGGGCGTTTGCCT
>URQS01000105.1 GCA_900550035.1 uncultured Prevotella sp.
GATAACCAGTAAACTTTCCTCATTCTTCTCTCAAACACTTTTTATATGCACTTTCGTTATGCAAAAGGAGTCCTTTAGGAATGTAAAAGGAGTCCTTTTTTTAGTGGCAGTTTTTTGTTTCAAAATCTGGAGTAATACTATTGTATTAATGAAGGCCTAACTGTAGGAGGTTATGGCGTCCTCGCTATAACCTGAGTAGGCTGAGGTGTGAAAGATTAACAATATGAACGTATGGGCTAACTGCTAAGGCTACGGCGGGGACGCAATAGCCTCCAACCATTTGCGTTGCCTATTAACACCCCAACTTGAACTTCTAATATTGTCATTTTAAATGTTGTATAAGTCTAAAAAAAGAATGAATTCATTTTGTATTGCGCTCGGTTTGCACTATCTTTGCAGAAGATAGGCTGCAATTCAGCGTAGTTTTCATTTGGTACAGATGGTTGTTTTTCATCCTGCACTTTTACGCTGTCGCATTGAACACTGCAAAATCAACGTTTATTATGGAAATGACTCCCCGAACTCCAGAATTCGATCGTCTTGCCTTTACGGTTTTGGCAATAGAGGCATCGGCCCAGAAAATGGGCATTTCGCCGTCTGAGATGAGGCGAAGACTTGAACGTGTTGGACTTGTCAAGAGTCTGATACAGGATTGCTATGACACATTGCATACTGAAAGCAGGGAAGCTGTGGCTAATGATGTTGTTGAGGCACTGAAGAATTGGGAAAGGGCAGATTAATGAACGGAATGACTTTATATCATGGCTCAAATGTTACAGTTGAGCATCCATTGGTTAATATCGGGAGAAGAGACCTTGATTTTGGTCCTGGATTTTATCTTACGCCTATTGCCGAACAGGCTTCCAAATGGGCAGCGCGTATACGAACCATACGAAAAGCCAGTCAGGCTGTTGTCAATATTTATGAGTTTGCCATGCCACAGAATTGTAGGTTGAAACGTTTTGAGGCTTACGATAAGGAGTGGCTCGACTTTATCGTTGACAGCCGAAAGGGCAAACAACCTTGGAATGGCTATGACATCATTGAGGGTGGAGTTGCCGACGACAGAGTTATTGATGCCGTTGAAGCCTATATCAATGGTTATGCTGATATAAATAGCACACTTGGCAAGTTGGTTTATCACAAGCCGAGTTGGCAAATCTGCATTCTCAATCAAGAGATTATTGACAAGTTTTTACATTTTAAATCTGCAGAAAGGATATAGTTATGCTCGACTTTCTTCTTTGGAACAAGATTGCGCGAATCATTGCGCAATTGGCCGATACGCTCAATATATCTACCGACAGGGCTTTGGCGATATTCTATGAATCAGATGTGTGCCGTATGCTCCACGACGAAACATACGGCCTGCATCTTATGAGCGACACTTATATCGTAAACGATTTGATAGATGAATTAAGGAGCAAGCAATAATCCCGCTGCCCTTACTTCCTTATATATTTCCTGCCATTGCTTATCACGATGCCTTTGGCATTTTCGCCTACCTTCTGACCTCCAAGATTATATGTGGCGCCGTTGTAGCTTGACGTGCCGTTGTTGGCTGTAATATGGTTGATGGCAGTAGCGACGGCTCCCGACGCGACGTTCATCTCATAGATACGAAGGAACGGACCATCTTTGGCTGTGGTCTGGCGCACTACAATCTTGAAGTATCTTATGTCGGCAGCCTTGTCGAGAATCACACGGAACGAAGACTTTGACGGAGCGTTGTCGTCGCTGCACAGCAGTGTCCAATTGGCATTGTCTGTGGAGCCGTAGATGTCGTAAGCCTTGATGTGGCGGTTGGCATTGTCGCCCATCTTTATTTCAAAGCCACCCACATTCTTCACCTTCTGCATGTCTACTACGATATAGTGGGGCAGCTGAGCTGTGCTTCCATTCCACTGCGGATGCCAGTAGGTGTCGTCGTCGCTGTCAACTATCTGCTGCGCTCTTCCGTTAGAGCCTTCGCCTGCGGTCTCTTCTGTTGAGTATTCTATGGCTTTCCATCCCGTCTTGTCCATCAGGTTGTCGACGAACAGACGCTCCTTCTCAACGCGTGTCTTCTCGTTGGCTATGGCTGTCAGCACACGGTCGTTGAGCGGAGTGATGTTTATAGTGTCAACGGGCGTGTAGTCGGTGGCAAGAGCAACTGTTGTCTTGGTCTTGTTTGTTGATGTATATCCGCCCGTCTGCATGAAGAAGGTGCGGTCGGCAGCATTGTCAGTTGCACCTTGTCCGAAGTCATTGCGTGCTCCGGTGTTGTCGCCTCCGTCGGTATGACCAAACCCAACGCTGTTGCGGTAGTACCATTTGCCGTTGCTGCGTGCTCGCATATATCCGTTACGACAGTAGGCTATACGGTTGGCCTGACCCGTCGAGGCGTTGTAGTTTTCGAGGAATGAGTACCATGCATCGAAGTATGTAGTCGAGTTTCGCTTGCGCACGGTAGCCATATACTGCCATCCCTTGCCGTCGAGCGCATTGAACCATGCTGACACGAGCATGTTGTGCTGTGTGTGCACGGTGGGTTTGCCGTTCACTTCGGTAGTGTATGACGTAGTTTCGGGGCGACAGTTGGTTATGAACTGTACGTATTTTCCTGGTGTCCAGTACGGACCTTTGCGGTAAGTCTGCACACCGGTGCCTTCATTTCCGAATCGGTTGGTAGTGGTCAGAGGGTCCCAATCCACAGCACCTGCACGCATATATTCTGGCAGGTTGGGGTCTTCGTCGGTAGAGCCGTCGTCCCACATCGAGAAAAGCACGTCGTGTCGTGGCGAGCCGTCGTCTGTATATCCGTTCGTCTGTATACCCATATATCCGTTGAGCACGCCCAGCGCCATAGCATAAGTGCCGATGATGTCCGACTCTTCGGGCAGCATTATCTCCATGAAGCACCAGTCGTAGGCGTCGCCTTTGGGTGCGTTAGGGTCGGTAGAGCCCCATGTGGTGAGGTGTACTGACGGCGATGAAAGGTAGTTGGCCAAATAAGGAGCTTCCTTTACGTTCGACTTGAATTTGAAGCTGCGTATCCGGTTAATGTTCTGATTGCCCGACAGGCATTCCAGGCGGTAACGGTAATAAGCCGGACGCTTGAATGTGATGTCGCCAATGGTAGTCTCGGCATCGCTGCCAGTACCATTTACTTGAAATTCCTTACTGAAAATCTGTGTGTTTGGCGAGTTTGGGTTGACTACAGTGAGTCGGAATTTAGCTGTAGTGCCCTGCTTGACATTCATTTTGATAGCGCTCGTCACCGTTCCAATGGGATGATGAAAGTAATAGACAGCGCAAGCGTTGGCATCGGTCCACGCCGTCAAGCTGTTTTGATTCATCGGTATTCCGTTGGAGTCGCGCCCTTCGCCGGGAATACTGATGCCCGAGGCTCCCGGCTTGCCATCGAGTGTTTCTACATAACCATGAGCTGCCGACAGTTCGGTTTCGTACACAGTGGCATACGAGTTCATGGCGCACAGCGTGAGAGCTGCGCCAAATACCATTTTCCTAAAGTTAATCATAATATAGTATAGTTTGTTTAAAATAGTAGGGTTTATTTATAATAGCCCACAAAGATACATTTTTGTCAGAGAATAGAACTAAATACTATCAAAAAAAATCTTAAAATAGAATTATCCAAACAGAATTCTTTTGTGTAGGCGTGTGTTATGATAGAAAAGCCCCTCTTATTCTGTGATTATTATGGCTTTATTTATGCCACAAGTTATGTTTGTCTCAGTACTTGGTTAAGATTACTGCAGTACTTAGGCCGGAATACTCTAGTACTTGGCTAAGATTACTGTAGTACTTAACGTAAGTACTGCAGGCTGTAGATGAATGTAAAAGCATGTATTATAGGCTCAGTGGAAATTTAGTGGGGATAAGCATAAATCTTTGCAAGTCGATACAGAA
>URQS01000106.1 GCA_900550035.1 uncultured Prevotella sp.
CTGTTGACATTGGCTTTGGTGATGTTGTAACTCCATATCCAACAACTATTGACTTCCCATTGCTTTTGCCTGACATTCCATCTGTGAACATACAGGCATATTCCTTGGAGACTGTTGTTGCCGAGAAATTCCATACGATGATAGACCGAGATGTGCTCAACAGTCGCATGAAAGATTTCTTCGACTGTTACCAACTCCTGACAAAGAGAGACTTGTCTGATGACACATTATATGATGCGATTAAGGCGACTTTCGATAATAGAGGGCTTACATACAATCCCGAATTGCAGTTGTTTACAGAAAGTTTTGCGACAGACGCAGCACGTATAGTTCGCTGGAAAGCATTTCTGAAAAAGATTCAATGGAAAGAAACTCTTGATTTCAAGACTGTTATGGAAGTTATAAAGGAAAGGTTGCAGCCTATGGCTGAAAAATATTGGAAAAAGTAGTTTACCCTTTTATCATTCTTTCGTCTTTGAATATAAAGAACACTAAAAATAGCAGATTATGATAGACAGAGACTTGGCTGAACTTTACGGAGTGGAAACTAAGGTGTAAAATCAAGCTGTTAAACGTAATATGGAGAGATTTCCTGAACGTTTCCGTTTTCAACTAACTAAGGAGGAAATGGCAGAACTGGTCACAAATTGTGACCGGTTCAATAGTTTGAAGCACTCAACAGTTCGTTCATATGCTTTCACTGCGAATTGGTAGAACGAATCAACAAAGGGTAATACACTTCTATAATACGTATAGCAGAACATTCTCGTTTGGGGATTGTTTTTCGTACTTTTGAATAACATAGAAAAAGATAACTTAAAAAGATAAAATATGGCCAACAAGATATTTCTTTTAGGATTATTTCTGCTTTCTGTTGCCAACGTGAAAGCTCAAACTCTGACGCATACAGATTCGCTCACAATGGAGAATATGATGCACAACCTTCCAGAAGTAATGGTAAAAGGTTCGCGCCCTATTGTCAAGGCAGAGCGGGGTATGCTGTCGTACAATATGCCGCTACTCTTAAAACAATTGCCTGCTGACAACGCTTACGAGGCATTGACTCGCATACCTGGTGTCAGCGATGCCACAGGCAGCATATCTTTCTCGGGCAATGAAGTAACGTTGATTATCAACGGACAAGCCACCACATTGACGCAAGAGCAACTTACTGAACACTTGAAGGCAATGCCAGCCGCACAGTTGGCAAAAGCCGAGGTGATGCTGTCTGCCCCTGCTCGCTATCATGTGCGTGGCATGGCTATCAACATCGTCACGAAAGACTACGCCGGTACCAATCAGCTTTCGGGACAAATCATTGGTGGCATGCGGCAAAACAAATACGCCAATGAGTTTGGTAATTTATATCTTTCCTTGCAAAGAGACAAGTTTGGACTTGACGCACAATATAAATATGTAAACGGCAATTCCTACGGTGAGTCTTCACGCATAGCCAATCATCCACTTGGCAACAATCGTATACACTATAATGATGAAACCGGGCAGAAGTCGTTTGGCATTACACACGACTACCGACTGGGGATGAATTACACCTTTAGCAAGAACAATCGTCTTGACGTAGCCTATACGGGACAATGGGACAAGACAAACTCAAACAGCCGCACGACAGGTTCTAGCATAAGCGGAATGCATCGTGACAGTCATGAATATCTGCACAATGTGGATGTTAACTACGCGCTTCCTTTCGGACTAACCCTTAGCGGTTCGTACACTTACTATCGCACGCCTCAGCAACAAGCCCTCGATGGTACGATAACTACGGAAAACAAAAATGAAACTGAACGCAACCTGACAAGCGGCAGCGAGCAGACCATCAACAAATGGATGTTCACAGCCGACCAAACCCATTCTTTGTCACATGGCTGGGGATTGTCGTATGGTGTGAAAGGGCAATTCACAAGCAACAAGAGTTATCAGACCACAATAGACAAGGATGGGAGCGTTTTGCCCGATGGGACAAGCAGCGTGGACCTCAACGAGCGTATATGGAACATATATGCAGGTTTCAGCAAGCAGATAAACAAGGCTATTAGTCTTGAAGCATCTGTTGCTGCCGAGCAATATCACTCTCCCATATGGGATAAATGGCGCGTATATCCTACGCTCAATGCTTTGTGGAACGTCAACGACAACCATTTGCTCAATCTATCATTCAGTTCCAACTCTGAGTTCCCGAGTTATTGGTCCACTATGAGCAATGTGTTCTACTCGTCCACCTACACCGAGATACATGGCAATCCCGATTTGAAACCCTTCTCTTATTATAATGTCAATCTGATGTGGCAGATAAAGCGACGTTATACGCTTATGGCTTTTGCAAGTCTGAAGCCCGATTATTCCGTGCAGCTACCCTACCAGACCACCGACCGCATGGCGGTGATAATGAAGGAAACCAATTTCAACTATTCAAACAGCTTCGGGCTACAAGCCTCTGCCATCTTCAATGCAGGCCAATGGCTCAACGGCAACGTGTTTGTCATGGGAACCTACAAGCACGACAAGAGCAGTAATTTCTTCGACTTGCCATTCAATCGCAAGAAACTCTCTGTCATACTTGGAGGTACAGCATCTGTAAAACTATGCAACACTCAAGACTTGCGCCTCATACTCAACCCTTTCTTTCAGTCGAAAGCCATACAAGGAGTTTACGACATAAGTCCTATCTTCAGAATGAATGCCAAACTGCAATGGTCGTCGCATGATGGAAGATGGGGATTGCGCCTTAATGGCAACAACATCTTCAACAATAAATACGATACCCGTTCCGTGCAAGGCAACCAAGACTACCGTATGAAGATCAACTACAACTGGGCATCTGTCACCTTCGCAGTTATCTATAAGTTTGGTGGCTACAAGGAGAAGACGGTCAAGGAGGTAGATACCTCGCGCATGGGACACTGAGAATGGTATAACTTTAGCATGTAAATATAGAAATAAAAAGTGCATTCCAAGAAGTTCAAGTCTCTTGGAAAATAGGGAAGAAATAGATGAAAGCATTGTTAGTCATCATAATGAGTTTGTGCATACACGTAACTTATGCACAAAAACCAGATACAACTAAAACTTTTATTCAAGGCAAAGAACTTGGTGAAGTTGTTGTAAAGTCATCTTATCTTACAAGAGAAGGTGATCATATCCTTGCTATTCCTACAAAAGAGCAACGTAAACATGCTGTAACTGGTTATGACCTGTTGAGCAATCTCATGATTCCGGGAGTGTCTGTCGAGCGTTCGACTGGAAGTGTGACGACTCCCAATGGGGCTGCGACTCTCTATATAGATGGGCGTGAAGTTGATTTTCGAGAGGTACAGTCTTTAAGACCGAAGGACGTTTCTCGAGTGGAATATTTTGATGTGCCGACTGGTAAATATGCAAAAGATGCATATGCTATAAACATAATAATGAAACCACTCAACAATGGTGGCTACACGCAACTTGATGCGTCTCAGAATGTAGGCTATCTCTATGGTGATTACAATCTTATTTCGAAATTTGTCACAGGAACCAAAAGTTT
>URQS01000107.1 GCA_900550035.1 uncultured Prevotella sp.
CCGAATCCCCCTTAGCCATTAGCGTCATGTCCGACAACATCTGTTGCATGGTCATCTTCTCCGACTTCCGCCAAAGCATCCTCCTATCCATATATTCATTCTTCTCTGCCTTCTTCTTTTGCCAATAGCCATGAGGGTTCAAGAAGAACCAATAGCCAAATAATACGTAAGCACTCAATTGCTTCCAACCCCTTATAAACAGGGGATGGAGAGCCATTGATTATTTTTGTTTTAACTTTTGTTTGTTTGAATTTACTGTGCAACAGCACTGGGGAGAAGCTTTTCGTAGTCCTTCTCACCCTCTATAAGTCTGCCGAATACATAAGTGAAATACTCCTTCACATTGAGACCTACATTCTTGCATGTCTCAATGAGCGTATGGTATTTCAAGGCTGACTCTATGCCATCCTCACTACTAAAAAACAATGAGTTCTTCCTTTTCACAGTAAATGGACGTACAGCACGTTCTGCGAGCATATTGTCTATTGTAAAACGACCATCGTCTCGATACTTGATAAGGTCTTCCCAATTGGATATCACATAAACCAACGCCTTGCGCATCATGTCACTATAATGATAGCGAATAGGATTTGCAAGCATCCCGTTTGCCTTGTTGTAGATAAGGCCCAGTATCTTGGTCACATCCCTTTGCTGTCTTCGCTTTTTGATTTGCTGTGGTGTATAATGGTTCAGCAAGCATTCTGCTTCTATGCGATACAGCGTGGCTATCAGTTGGACGAAAGTGTCAGCATCAGCATCCTTGCAAGCCTTGAATACCGCTTCAAACTTATTACGGACATGCGCCCAGCACATCAAGTGCTCGTTAGCGGGATTGTCCTTGGTAAGTTCCTTGTACACCACATAGCCATCAGACTGTATGGTACCCAAGAAATCTCCCAAAAATGTCTGTATCGGCCTCTTGCCACGGCTGTCATTCTCGTCATTGTCATAGAAGAAGTAGGTTATCTGCTTCGCCTTGTTCACAAGAACCCACACGTACTTCTTGAAGTATCTGCCGAGTTTGGTCTTGTCACCCTTAAACTTGATTCTGACCTTTGTCCATGTCTCGTCAATGTTAAGAATGGACTTCACCTTTAGCAGCTTCTTCTTGAGAAGACGGACTATCGGAGTGAGTAGTTTCGCACCGTGTGTCAGCCAATTTCTGTTGGTGTTGCTGCTTATCTGCAGCTTGTCAAGAATATTGCGTATCGACTGTCTGTATATGGGAGTCATCAGCATATAGTGGTCAACCACCAAATCCGCCAAGAACTCAGGGGTACAGTGCGTCGAAGGAACCACGTTCAAGTTCGGACGGCGTGTATCCTTTTCATCCTTGGGCTGATAAAAGTCATGCCGCACACCGAACTTGTCCTCATAGACCGCCACCTTGAAAACCGTACATTCCACATAACTCTTTTTGGTGTATTCCTCTATATCCTTATAACCGACAAACCTCATGTCTTCCGGCGCACCTTCCAAGGATGTCTCTAGAGTTATGGTCTTGGCAGCGTTCATACGGTTGTACTTCATGCCATTTCTTCCTGAACAACTCAGATTTTCTGATTTTACCTTAGTCTGGTCTATTTCACCGTCAGCAGACGAAGAAGCGGAAGAGGCATTATTGTCATTGTCATCTTTTGAGGACCACTCGTCACGTTCTTTCTGACGGTCGTTCTTGACGACTTTGCCCCTGCCACTCTGCTTCAGACTCTTGGAGCCGAATGTCTCCTGATTGCTTCTGTTCATACGACCGTTCAAGTCATCACGCTCCTTGACAGCCTTGTCGTATGCACTCTGAAGCCTATCCATTGACTTCTGCAACGACGCTATCGTAGCGTTCTGCGAGTTTATCGTCTGACGAAGCGTGTCTATCGTAAGCTTAAGACTACCTATCATAGCCTTAAGCTCCGTTATTGTATTTATAAAGTCCTGCCTTTCCATTTCAGCCAATGGTTTTTGGACCTTGGACTCTATCTCCAAGGCCTCCAGATAATGAGCTTGCATTATCATATTTTCCACTGTCTGATCTTGCTTCTTCATAGTATAAAGGTACTAAAAAATATCGAGAAAACAGCATAATAACACAAGCTATTCTGTTGGTTATCAGTTAATTAATACTAAACTTCAAGCTTGTTTGCCGTCGGACATTCAAGTAAGGCAACCAAGTATTTAAAGTCCAATTCATACACTACTTCATGGTTCTTTATCACGGGTTTCATGAACTTATAGCCCTTCTCATAGGTTATGTCATAAAGCACCCGCTTGTGATTCTTGTATCTAATGACCTTCAGTATCCTGCGGTCTTTCGACATGAATATATAGGCATCACCATTGTATGGATCCATGTCAAGTGCCTGGACTTCTGAAAACAAACGGTACTTGCCAAATCTCATGTTTGTAATACCTTCTATGTACCACAGCCTTACACCTCCGTTTATCGCGAGCATAGCACCTCCAATTTCTCTACCAGGTCTTTCAACCCATTGTAGTCTATGTTTCGCTGCTGAAAATACATACCATTGGTTGACTTTAACTGTATTGTAAACAATGTCGGCTTGGGCAATCTGGCATCTTGTGGCTCAGAAACTTCAACAGCATTGTCACAAGTGTCTTGCAATTTTGTATCCTGCACTGGGATTGTACCATCTCTATCAACAATATCAACCGCATGAACCTTGACCTTATTCCGGTTCTTGTACCAACGTTCAAACTGGGAATAAACGATGCCGTTCTTCTGGCAGAAGGCGACTATCGAAACACCACTTGTCTTGGACTCCTGGTTATAAAGCTCCAGTATCCTTTTGAAATCTTCACTGCTTGCCATAATCGTATTTTTATGTTTTGCAGTGCAAAGGTAACTTGGTTTATGCAATATGCCTCGGAAACAATTGAGTGCTTACAAATAATACTACCAGCCCGGCACTCAATACCGCAGCCAACCTACATACTCTTTTCTTGATGTTCTTTTCCATTGTTACATTACCTTATATAGTTATACATTTGATTTCGGCTGCAAAATAACTATATAGATATGTCAAATGGTGACAGAACATCAAGAAAAACAAAAAAGAACATAGTCTCCCGAAAGGAATCTTAAGGGTGACTTGCAATTACTGAACCAATGCAGCAACAGCTCTACCACCATTATGTGTGCATATACTATGTATAAAATCAGGCACAACATAAATTGTTTCTCCATCCATAGATTCATGATAGGTATTACGTGCTCCAGAAACACGGGAACCATCAACGGCTGCATTTTCAATATAATCTCTTGTAGGGTTTACTGCACTTTTATCTATTTTTGCTTTAACCCATGATTCTCTTGACAGATTCTCATTAACAGGATTATGTAAATCCTTTAAATCTTTGTAATTGTAATTCTGTTTACTCAAGTTTCGGATTTAGAACTCAAGCCGTTTGAGCATACTCTCTAAGTGCA
>URQS01000108.1 GCA_900550035.1 uncultured Prevotella sp.
ACAACGACAACCTTGTTGCCCTTCTGCGGCTCCTTCTTCAGGCAGTCGCGCTTTGTGCCGTAGCCTACACCGCCTGCAAGCATGATGACTTTGTCGTAAGCATACTTCTCAGCGCCCTCCTGATGCTCGAAGGTGAGCACCGAACCGGTGATAAGCGGCTGTCCGAACTTGTTGCCGAAGTCGCTTGCTCCGTTCGAAGCCTTGATAAGAATCTGCTCCGGAGTCTGATAAAGCCACTTGCGGACGGGCATGATGTCCTCCCAGTCGCGTGTCTGGTTGTCGTCGTCATGAAGACGCGGATAGGCTGTCATGTACACAGCTGTACCGGCGATAGGCCATGAACCAACGCCACCGCCCATACGGTCGCGAATCTCACCGCCAGTACCTGTAGCGGCACCGTTGAACGGCTCCACGGTAGTAGGGAAGTTGTGAGTCTCAGCCTTGAGCGAGATGACGCTCTCGATGTCCTTCACCTGGAAGTAGTCGCTTGTAGACTGGTCCTTTGGAGCGAACTGCTCTACGACCGGACCCTGTGCGAAAGCCACATTGTCTTTATAAGCAGAGAGAATCTTGTTGGGGTTCTCCTTAGTGGTCTGCTTGATCATTGCAAACAGCGACGACTCCATTTCCTTGCCGTCGATGATGAATGTACCGCCGAAAATCTTGTGGCGGCAGTGCTCAGAGTTGATCTGTGCGAAACCGAAAATCTCAGAGTCGGTCAGCGGACGGCCCAATTCCTTCTCTATCTTGTGGAGATATTCAATCTCTTCAGCCGACAGAGCCAGACCCTCCTGCTCGTTGTATTCCTCGATGTTCTCCACGCGCTTGATAGGCTCAGGCTGGTGGTTGACGGTGAAGATGTCCTGGTTCAGACCCTCGTACATGCGCTGAAGCATAGGGTCGTGGTCGGCATCTTTCGAGTCGACGGGGAAGTACTCCTCAATACGCGAAATGCCGTGGAGGCTCATATTCTGAGTTATCTCTACGGCATTCGTACTCCATGGAGTAATCATTTCGCGGCGTGGGCCCACGAAGAAGCCCTCGACGGTCTCACCCTCTATGAGTGTAGCACCGCCGTACAGCCAACACAGTTCATTGATCTCATCTTGTGAGAGCTGGTGATCCACTTCTGTGGCGATCACGCTCTTGCTTGGAGTCATGAAAAATAAAATCATACTGCTTGTATATGTGTTTTGATTTGAATTCTATCGTTTGCAAAGTTACTACTTTTTAGCCGAAAGCATACCGATTTATTATTATTTATTTTTTTTCTTTGTTTTATTGTCGATTTTATCCCATTTGTTTGAGCGTCGGACGGGAGTCTACAGTTACGGTTTTGAGAATAATTTCAGTTGAAAACTTTGCACAAAACCTTTTGTTTGTGCAAAGTTTTGTGCTTTTTCTGTTAATAGACCTTAAATAACTGTTTATATGCACGGAAGAATAGAACAATCTGATTACCTTTGCAACCAATATTTTAAAGGTAATTAAATTAAGATGAACAAAATCAAGACAGTTTGCTTGACAGCAGCGATTGCCTCAAGCAGCTTTTCGTTTGCAGGAGGACTACTTACAAACACCAATCAGAATGTAGCATTCAACCGTATGATGAGCCGTGAGGCTTCGATCGGCATCGACGGTGTATACTTCAATCCAGCTGGCGTTGCATTCTTGGGTCAGGGCCATCATCTTTCGCTCAACTGGCAGTTGGCTTATCAGGACCGTTCAATCAAGAACGACTACCAGTTGTTCACCAACAACGTGAACAATCCTATCACTCCACGTACATTCAAGGGTAAGGCTTTCGCCCCCGTCATTCCCTCACTCCAATATGCTTACAACAAAGGACGCTGGTCGTTCCAGGCTAACCTGGCACTTGCCGGTGGCGGTGGCAAGTGTACTTTCGACAACGGACTTGGTTCGTTCGAGAAGATTGTGAGCGAAACTGCTATGGGAGCATGCCAGTTGGCACAGGTTGTTGACGGTGTTGCTGCCCAGTATGGCGTTCCTGCTGTATTCCAGAGCAAGTTCGGCACAGACGGCAAGTACACCTACGACAGCTATATGCACGGTCGTCAGTACTACTACGGCATCTCGATAGGTGCTGCTTATAAGGTAAACGACAACTTCGCAGTATATGGCGGTGTGCGTACCGTATATGCATTGTGCAACTACTATGGATATGTACGCGACATCAAGGTAGGCAATATGCCCCTCTATCAGGTGCTCGACCCAACCAAGACCAATGCTGCCGACATCGAGCTTAGCTGCGACCAGACCGGACTCGGCTTCACCCCGATGATTGGTGTAGACTTTAAGACTGGCCGCTGGAACTTCTCAGCTAAGTATGAGCTCAAGACACGTATGCGTCTTAAGAACAAGTCGGTAAACCTTGTACCGTCAATCGGTAACCTCGATGCCAACTTGCGCAACGCATACCTCGCTGGTGGCGTGCCTGAGGCAGCTGCCGACGCTATCCTTAGCAATCCAAAAGTGCAGGTTGCAACAACATTGCTCAAGCAGCAGTTCAACACCGAGCTTGATGAGGCTATCGGCGAATACGAGGACGGCAAGAAGATTGAGGGTGACATCCCTGCTCTTCTTACAGTAGGTGTAGGCTACAAGCCAATCGACGAATTGCGTATCAACGTTGGTTTCCACTGGTTTGACGACAAGCACGCTACTTCGTACAACAACCGTCAGGAGAAGCTCGACCGCGGTACATTCGAATACAGCGCAGGTGTAGAGTACGATCTCAACAAGAAGTTCACCGTAAGCACCGGTTGGCAGCGTACAAGCTACGGCATGACCGACGACTACATGGACGACAAGTCGTTCGTGGTTAGCTCTAACTCGGTAGGTGTAGGTGGCGTAGTCCACCTCTCAAAGAAGATGGATCTGCAAGTAGCCTACTTCCATACATTCTACGACACAATGAAGACACAGAAGGGCAACTATTCAGCCGACTTCACTCGTAACAACAATGTGTTTGGAGTAGGACTGGACATCAACTTCTAAGTCAGAACAAATAAATAACTTAAAATTCCACCATTTGCCAAAAGTTTCGGTAATAAAAAATGGTTACGGCAATCGCATTGATAGTAATATATCGTGTGATTGCCGTTTTTTATATATGTATATGTATCATTAATGCTGAATTTCGTAGCATTATTGTTACATGCAACAAAAATACAATCATATGAAATAAAAATTAAACCTCCAGGAAATACTTATTTCTACCTTTGCAATGTCAAAAGGAAAAAAGCATAACAATATAATACGGCTTCAAATAATTGATATAGGTATTATAAGATTTGATTAGTTTTCTCATAGGTATTAGATAGTATAGTTCAGGTCTTA
>URQS01000109.1 GCA_900550035.1 uncultured Prevotella sp.
TTAACGTGAGTTCGACGAATTAGAATAACGTTAATTGTCTATCTACTGCCCTTTGAACTGCAATTGTTGGTTTCTTAGGAAAGAAACAATAAGCAGTCAAAGATCCAAGAGTGTTGACAATGAAGTTATCGAATGATCTGTGCCTGGAATGTTCCACTTGTGCAATATTCTTAAGTTCGTCGTTAATGGTCTTCTATTTCTGCCTTTGACATGGTGAATTCACGATGATATCTACGTTTGGTGTTGCTTTTTATGGTGTATTTTCCCATTTGAGCATCAAAAACTTTGCAGAAGTCATCCGCAATACAGAAAATTTCAGTAACTTTGTCTTCGGTGATTATAGCGATTATTGTTTGTAAACTTTTGATTTTAAGCACATTAAAGTTACAATAATTTTCGCTAATCACCAAATTTTTAGACACTTATATTTCGTTGAACTCACGTTAAATAGAACTTATAATAAAAGGAGTAAATGAAGAAAGAAAATCTTAGAAATACGCTTGGAGCCCTTCTCTTAGGTTGCATGTTGGGCAATGTTGCTACAACAGCTAACGCTCAGAGGGTGGTGTTTCCGCAGCAGAAGCAGGCTGGAGTAGCTGCATTGAAGGCAGAAGCCCAGAAATTTGTACTCTCAAACAGTCTGTTGGAAGCATCTTATTCTGTTGTTGACGGCAAGTTGCGCTTTGATGGATGCAGCGCTATGGACTTGTTGCCGTCAAACGATCTGTTCAGTGTGCGCCTTGCCGACTGCACAGAGTTTGCTTCTTCGGATATGAAGCTCGTGAGCGTTGAGGGCGAAACATATACTGCCGACAAAAAGGCAGCCAAGGGTTCAGAGCGTTTCAATGGTAAGGGCGTAAAGGCTGTATTCACTCGTGGCAGCATCAAGGTGGAGTGGCGTGCAGTGTTGCGCGACGGCTCGCACTATCTGCGTACAGAGATGAGCATTTCATCAGACAAGGACGTGCGCATGGACAACATCAAACCGATGATTTACGCCGTAGACAACCGCAAGGCAAAGTCGGCACCAGTTGTTGTGGGCAACACTCGTGGTGCTGTGCTCCTTAGCAACAAGATATTTGCAGGTCTTGAGACTCCTATGGGTGTTAATACTAATAATGTAGACCCTGCCGACATCGCTACTATCAACAACCGCGACGTAGTTCCGATGGTGGGCAATTGGGTGCGTCACACCACACTGAATGCCGGCAAGACATGGAACGTAAGCAGTGTTGTAGGACTTGTGGCTGAGGGCCAGCCACGCCGTTCGTTCCTTGCATACAGCGAGCGTGAGCGTGCTGCTGCATGGCATCCAATGACAATCTACAACTCATGGTATGAGCTTAATATCGACCGCAACAACGCTCCCGGCAACCGTGGCAAGTACGACGCTGAGGACAAACTGAACCTTAAGGGCGACTATTCGGAGAATATGACAGCCACACAGTGCGAGGACGTAGTGAGCAACTGGAAGAAGAAGTTCTACGATGTTTACGGCAAGGCTCCGGTAGCATTCGTATTCGATGACGGATGGGATGCTTACGGAACATGGACATTCAATCCAAACTTCCCCGAAGGATTCAAGAAAGTAGACGCTATGGCTCGCGAAATGGGTGTAGGCATTGGTGCATGGCTCGGTCCGGTTGGCGGATATGGAGCAAGTGGCGAATATCGCCGTGGCTACTGGCGCGGACGTGGTGGCATGCAGCTCAGCAACCCTGCCTATTACGACTACTTCGTAAAGTGCTCAAGCGATATGATTGACAAGTACGACTTCCGCTTCTTCAAGTACGATGGCATCAGCGCCCAGTTCTCGGCTGTAGGCCCGGACATGACCGATGCAGGACTTGAAAACTGCGAGGCAATCATCAGCATCGAGAACGACGTGCGCAAGAAGCGTAAGGACATCTTCTACAACACTACCGTTGGTACATGGGCTTCACCGTTCTGGTTTCATGTGAGCGATGCTGTATGGCGTCAGGAAGGCGACTTCGGTACTATTGGCGTTGGTGACGACCGCGAACAGTGGATTACTTATCGCGACCGCCTTGTTCATCAGAACTTCATCGACCGTTCGCCCATCTGTCCTATCAACACATTGATGACACACGGTGTAATCCTTACCCGTTTCGGTGCAGTGTCTAAGACAATGAACTATGACGGCATTGTGCGCGAGATGCGTTGTGCATTCGGTTGTGGCTCGTCAATGGTTGAGCTTTACACCGACTACAAGCTTCTCGACGAGATAAAGAACAATAAGGGTAAGAAGGGCACACTGTGGAAGCAGCTTGCTGATGGTATGGACTGGCAGCAGCGCAATGCTGATGTATTGCCCGACGTACATTGGGTAGGCGGCAATCCTTGGGACGGCAAGAAAGCCAACATCTACGGATGGGCTGCATGGAACGGCAAGAAGACAACACTTGCTCTGCGCAATCCAGATGTTGCAGGCCAGACACTTACAACAACCCTGCGCGAAGTGTTCGACATCCCTGCTTATATCAAGACAACCATCACCCTTCGTAGCTCATACGCCGACCAGCGTATTGGTAAGGGAGGCATTGAGGGTCTGCCCGTAGGCAAGGCTGTGGACATTGACAAGCAGATAACTATCACTATGCCTAAGTCGTCGGTATTCGTATTCGAGGGCGTTGACAATGGTAAGTTCGACTTTGGAGAAGCCAACAAATAAATATTATTGGCCATATTTAGTTTATAGGTAGAAAGGGAGGAGAACCAATACGTTTTCCTCCTAATTTTTTACACGGTTTTATCCACTACAGCGTATTTATTGGATAAAAAGC